>JAJYDD010000389.1 GCA_021777795.1 Pseudomonadota bacterium
GGCAGCAACATGCAATAATTGAGCGCATGGAGGAAACGCGCGTCGGAGATCCAGCGCTTCTCCTCGACGATCACGCGATGCATCACCGCAATCTGCCCCGCCGGGCCGCCGAACGACAGCGCCGCCACGCGCAGCCAGACGCGGAACGCCTCGCGGAGGGGGACGTCGTGGGCAGCGGACTCTGTGGGGGGCTGAGGCTCTGGCACGCGCCACGCTATGCGGCTCTCGGCGTCTCTAGCAAGCGCCGCCTTTCGCGCAAAGGCGGCGTCAGTCCCGCCCTCACTTCTTCTTCGGCATGTAGAGATCCGTCAGCGTCCCCGCATAGGCTTCCGCCGACATGGCGAAGGTTTCCGACAGGGTGGGGTGCGGGTGGATCGTCAGGCCGATGTCTTCGGCGTCGCAGCCCATCTCGATGGCCAGCGCGGCCTCGGCGATGAGGTCGCCGGCGTTGGGGCCGACGATGGCGCAGCCGATCAGCCGGCCGCTTTCCTCGTCCCACAGCGTCTTGGTCTGGCCCTCGTCGCGGCCGAGCGCCAGGGATCGGCCGCTGGCGGCCCAGGGGAACACCGCCTTGCCGTATTTCAGCCCCTGCGCCTTCGCCTGGCCTTCCGTGACGCCGACCCAGGCGACTTCGGGATCGGTGTAGGCGACGGAGGGAATGCACTTGGCGTCGAAGGCGCTCTTGTGGCCGCTGGCGACTTCCGCCGCCACCTTGCCCTCGTGCGTCGCCTTGTGGGCCAGCATCGGCTGCCCAACGATGTCGCCGATGGCGAAGATGTGGCTGACATTGGTGCGCATCTGCTTGTCCACGGCGATGAAGCCGCGCTCATCGACATTGACGCCCGCTTTTTCGGCTGAGATCGCCAAGCCGTTCGGGCGCCGCCCGACGGAGACCAGCATGGCGTCGAAATCGCCTTCGCCCGCGCCCGCCTCGCTCTCCCAGCCGACATGGATGGCGTCCGGCCGCGCCTCGACCTTCGTCACCTTGGTCTTCAGCATGATCTTGGCGTAGCGCTTCTCGACGCGCTTGGCGAAGGGCGCCACGATGTCCCGGTCGGCGCCCGGCATCAACTGATCCATCATCTCGATGACGGTAATTTCGGATCCCAGCGCCTCGTAGACCGTCGCCATCTCCAGCCCGATGATGCCGCCGCCGAGCACCAACATGCGCTTGGGGATGAAATTCAGATCGAGCGCGCCGGTCGAATCCCAGATGCGCTTGTCTCTAGGAATGAAGCCCGGCGCCACCGCCTCGGAGCCGGCGGCGATGATCGCCTTGGCGAAGCGCACGATGCGCCGTCCCTCGGCGGTCTCCACAGCTATCGTGTTGGCGGAAGTGAATTGCGCCTGCCCGGTGACGACCGTCACCTTGCGCTGTTTGGCGAGCATGGTGAGCCCGCCCGTCAGCCTCTTGACGACGCCGTCCTTGAAGCCGCGCAGCTTGTCGAGATCGAACGACGGCGCGCCGAAGCCGACGCCATGCGCGCCCATATGCGCGGCCTCGTCGATCACCTTGGCGACATGCAGCAGCGCCTTGGAGGGGATGCAGCCGACATTGAGGCAGACGCCGCCCAGCGTCTTGTGGCGCTCGATCAGCACCACATGCTGGCCGAGATCGGCGGCGCGAAACGCGGCCGTATAGCCGCCGGGACCGGCGCCGAGCACCATCACGTCGCATTCGAGGTCGGTCTTTTCGGCAAGCGCCGCAGGCTTCTCTGCAAGCGCCGCAGGCTTCTCTGCAAGCGCCGCAGGCTTCTCCGCAAGCGTGGCGGTCTTTTCCGTCGCCGGCGCGGGCGCGGCGGCGCCGCCGCTGGCGTAGGTGGCGAGCAGGTCGCCCTGGCTCACCTTGTCGCCGACCTTGACCTTGATCTCGCCGATGACGCCTGGTTCCGGCGCCGGCACGTCGAGCGAGGCCTTGTCGCTTTCCAGCGTCAGCAGGATGTCGTCCTTGGCGACGCTCTGGCCGGGCTTGGCCAGGATTTCGATGATGGGGACATTCTTGAAATCGCCGATGTCGGGCAGCCGAATTTCGCTCGCCATAACCGCTACCTTGTCAGGAGAAAGTCAGAGCAGCACGCGCCGCATGTCCTCGGCGACGCCGCAGAGATGGCGCATGAAACGCGCCGCCGCCGCGCCGTCGATCACGCGGTGATCGTAGGACAGGCACATCGGCAGCATCAGGCGCGGCGCGAAAGCCTTGCCGTCCCACACCGGCGCCATTTTCGCCCGCACGACGCCGAGAATGGCGACCTCCGGCGCGTTGACGATGGGCGTGAAATTCGTGCCGCCGATGCCGCCGAGCGAGGAGATGGTGAAGGTCGCGCCCTGCATGTCGGCGGGGCTGAGCTTGCCCGCGCGGGCCTTCTCCGAAAGGCTTCCCAACTCGCGCGACAATTCGATGACGCCCTTCTTGTCGACCTCCTTGACCACGGCGACAACCAACCCGTCGGGCGTATCGACGGCGACGCCGATGTTCCAGTAATGGCGCAGGATCAGCGCGTCCTTGGCCGGGCTCAGCGCCGAGTTGAAAGTCGGAAAGGTCTTCAGCGTCGCCACGCTCGCCTTCATCAGCAGCGGCAGCAGCGAGACGCGATAGGGCGCCTTTTTGTCGGCCTTGGCGGAATCGTCGAGCGATTTGCGGAACGCTTCCAGTTCGGTGACGTCGGCCTCGTCCGTGTGGGTGACATGCGGGATGTTGACCCACGAGGCATGCAGGCGCGGCCCCGAAATCTTCTTGATGCGTGACAGCGGCTTGGTCTCGATGGGGCCGAACTTGGCGAAATCGACGACGGGAACGTCGGGAATTCCCATGCCGCCGCTCGCTTGCCCGCCGGCGCCGAGCGCGCCCTTCAGATCATCCTTGGTGATGCGGCCTTTCTCGCCGGTCCCTGTGATCCTAGTGAGATCGACGCCCAACTCGCGGGCGATGCGCCGCACCGAGGGGCCGGCAAAGACGCCGGAGAAATCGGCGAGGTTGGCCGGCGCCTCGGCGGCTTTCGCCGGTTCGGCCTTGGCGGGCGCTTCCACCTTCGGCGCCTCGGCTTTGGGGGCGAGCGCCGGCGCGGCGGCGCTCGCCAGCGTCAGGATCACCGTGCCTTGCGAAACCTTATCGCCGATCTTGACGCGCAGTTCTCCCACCACGCCGTCGGCGGGCGAGGGCACTTCCATCGAGGCCTTGTCTGATTCCAGCGTCAGCAACGGCTGCTCGGCCTTCACAGCCTCGCCCGGCTTGACCAGGATTTCGATGACCGGCACGTCATGGAAATCACCGATGTCGGGAACCTTCACCTCGGTCGTGGTCGCCGACGCCGTTGGCGCAGGCGCAGGCGCAGACGTGGGCTCGGTCGCGCTGTCCTCCAGCGTCAGGATCAGCGAGCCCATCGACACCTTGTCGCCGATCTTTGCGACAATGTCCTTGACCACGCCGGCGGCGGGCGAGGGCACGTCCATCGCCGCCTTATCGGATTCCAGCGTCATCAGCGGTTGCTCAGGCTGCACCTGATCGCCGGGCTTGACCAGGATTTCGATGACAGGCACGTCATGAAAATCGCCGATGTCGGGGACTTTGACTTCGATCTTCGACAAGGTTTTCTCCCTCGCGATTGCGGCGATGGCGCTAGAGTTGTTTGATAAGGACGTCCGCCGTCATGCCCGGGCTTGTCCCGGGCATCCACGCGGTCACGCGCTGAGTCGGCCTGAGAGGAAACCGCCGCGATCCGCGCCGGGGTTGCGATCGCGGGCCGGCGTGGATGACCGGGACAAGCCCGGCCATGACGGAAAGCGCGGCTCCTGTCACGTTCTCAAACCTTCGCCGGGTTCGGCTTCTCGGGGTCGATGCCGTATTTGGCGATCGCCTCGCTGACCCGCTTGGCCGGCAGCAACTGATCGTCGGCGAGCGACTTCAACGCCGCCACCGCGACATGGAAGCGATCGACCTCGAAGAACGAGCGCAGCGCCCGGCGATAGTCGGAGCGGCCGAAGCCGTCGGTGCCCAGCACCTTGTAGCTCGCCGGCACGTAAGGCCGCACGCCGTCGGCGATCACCTTCATGTAGTCGGTCGCCGCGATCACCGGCCCCTGACCCTTGCCCAGACATTGCTCGACATAGGCGATACGCGGCGCCGCTTCCGGGTGCAGCATGTTCCACCGCTCGGTCTCCAGCCCGTCGCGCCGCAGTTCGGTGAAGCTGGTCACGCTCCAGATCTCGCAGGTCACGCCGAAATCCTTGGCCAGCAATTCCGCGCCCGCCTCGACCTCGCGCAGGATCGCGCCGGACCCGAGCAGCCGCACCTTCAACGCCGAGCCGTCGCCCTCGACGGTGCGCAGCTTGTACATGCCCTTGAGGATGCCTTCCTCGGCGCCCGGCGGCATGGCCGGATGCGGGTAGTTCTCGTTCAGCGTGG
>JAJYDD010000015.1 GCA_021777795.1 Pseudomonadota bacterium
GTGGTCGGCGACGAAAGCCGCCAGGAACGCCTCGCCGGCGCGCTGGCCAAGCTCCCAGGCGGTGCGGGTGGGAATGGCGCGCGGATCGAGCGAATAGAGGTTGCGCCCGGTCGGCAGCACGTCGAGCCGGCCGCGCGAGGGTGCGCCGCCGGGGCCGGGCGCGACATGCCGGCCGGCGAGCGCCGCGACGAGGCCGTCCATCTCGCCCTCGCCGAGGCCGTACACATGCAGCCCGTCGCCGATCCGCATATCTTTGATGTCGCAGAGGAAGGCGTCGAGCTGGACCAGCGCGACCTCGGGGTCGTCGGCGAGCCCGGCATCGTCGGCGAGGCCGGTTTCGCGCGCGCGCTCCAGCACGAGATCGGCGAGGCGCCGGGCGCGCCTGGGGTCGAGCGCGCGCGCCTCGGCGAATTCGTCCATCAGCGCCTCGATCTCGGCGCTGGCGCCGTGGGCGGAGCCTGGCGCCAGCGGCGGCGTCAAATGTCCGAGGGTGACGGCGGAGGTGCGACGCTTGGCCTGCGCCGCCTCGCCGGGATTGTTGACGATGAAGGGATAGATGACGGGCAAGGCGCCCAGCACCGCGCGCGGCGCGCAGGTCTCCGACAGCGCGACGGCCTTGCCCGGCAGCCATTCCAGCGTGCCATGCGCGCCGACATGCACCAGCGCATGGACGCGCTCGACCTCGCGCAGCCACAGATAAAATGCGACATAGGCGTGGCGCGGCGGCAGCGCGCCATCGTGATAATCGCCGGCCCGCGTCGCCGCATGGCCGCGATCGGGCTGGAGCGCGACGAGACTGGCGCCGAGGCGCAGATAGGCGAAATGGAAGGCGCCTTCGCGTGCGTCGACCTCGGGATCGCCCCAGCGCGCCTGCACGCTGCGCACGAAATCCTGCGGCAAAGCCGCCAACCGCTCGCGATAGGCGGCCAGCGACAGCGCCGGCGCGGGCGCGAGGCGACGCGCGAGATCGGGCGGCGGCGGCGTGATGGAAAAGCCCTCGGCGGCGAGCCGCTCGGCGATCCCGGTCATCGAGGCGTAAGTATCGAGGCCGACGGCGTAGCCCGCCCGGCCGCCCTTGGCGGGATAATCCGACAACACGAAGGCGAGGCGCTTGTCGGCGTTCGGCGTGCTGCGCAGCGCGCCCCAAGCCGCCGCCAGCCGCGCGACATGGGCGACGCCCTCGCTATGCGGGCGCGAACGCTGCGGCGCATATTCCAGCGCCGCGAAACGCGCGGCGGGCGCCTTGAAGGCGATCGCGCCGGCGAAGAGGCGCCCGTCCACCTCCGGCAAGGCGACGTTCATGGCGAGATCGGCGGGCGACAGGCCGCGCGCCGAGGCCGCCCATTGCGCGGCGGAAGCGAGGCTGATTCCGATTTGCAGCACCGCCGCGTCGCAGGCGTCGAAGACGGTCCCGCCGTCGTCGAGCCCTGCGGAAAAGGCGGTGGCGTTGAGGATGACCTCGGGCGGATCGCGCGCAAGCCGCGCCCGCAGCGGCGCGATCACGGCGGGATCCTTGAGGCTCGTCACATAGAGCGCCTCGACCGCGAAGCCCTGGGCCTCCAGCGCTTCGGCCAGCGCCTCATAAGGCTCAGTGTCGCCGGCGAGCCAAGCCGAGCGGTAGAAGACGATCAGCGCTCGTGGGCCGGACGCTTGGCGAAAGTCGCCGAGCGAAGCTTGCGGCGCGGGCTCGGCGAGGGCGGCCTCGCCGAGCATGAAGCGCAGGGTCTGTTCCGCGTTGGCGGCGCCGCCGTCTTGCAGATAGGCCCACAGCCGGTTGAGGTCTGCGGCCGGCAGCGTCGAGGCGGCCTCCAGACGCGGATCGGCGCGGAAATCGCCGGGCACGATGGCCAGATGGCAGCCGCTCGCCCGCGCCGCGCGCGCGACCTCCTCGACGCCGTAGCGCCAGTAATCGAGCCCGCCGAGCAGGCGGATCAACACGAATTTCGCGTGCGCGATCACCTTCTCGACATAGAGATCGACGGAATAGGGATGGCGCAGCTCCGCAAGGCTCGCCAGCCGCAGCGCGTTCGGGGCCAGCCGCAGCCGCTCGGCCGCCTTGGCCAGCACCGCAAGGTCGCTGTCGGTGAAGGAGAGAACGACGAGGTCCGCGCGCGTCTGTTCGAGATCGACGGCTGGCGCCGTCTCGTCCAGGGATCGCAGTTCCGCGCGCAGAAGGTGCATCAGACGAGCGCCGCCTCGATCGCTGCTCGGTCGAGGCCCTTGCGGCCGATGACGACCAACTGGCCGCGCCGCGCCTCGCCCGGCCGCCACGCGCGGTCGAACTCGCGCCGGAAGCGCGCGCCGACGCCCTGCACGAGGAGCCGCATCGGCTTGCCCTCGATGTCGAGGAATCCCTTGATGCGCAGCACGTCGCGTGCGCGGGCGACTTCGGCCAACCGCTCGATGTAAGCGGCGGGGTCGGCGAGCGAGGGCGCGGCGAGCACGAAGGAATCGAAATCGTCGTGGTCGTGTTCTTCCTCGGCGTCGTGATGCGAGGGGCGGGCGGCGATGTCGTCCTCGGCGCCGGCCTTCAGACCCAGCGCGATGTCGGCGTCGATGCGGCCTTCCTGCGCGGTTATGATCTTCGTCGAAGCCCGCGCCGCGCCGCGCACTTCCATCGCCACGCGGGCGGCGTCGGCGGGCGAAAGCAGGTCAGTCTTGTTGAGCACGACGATGTCGGCGCACAGGAGTTGGTCCTCGTAGACCTCCTCCAGCGGGTTGTCGTGATCGAGCGAGGGATCGGCGGCGCGCTGGGCGGCGAGCGCTTCCGCGTCGTCGGCGAAACGCCCGTCGGCCACGGCGCCGGCGTCCACCACGGCAATGACGCCATCAACGGTCAGGCGGGCGCGCACTTGCGGCCAGTCGAAGGCTTTCAAGAGCGGTTTGGGCAGCGCCAGCCCCGAGGTCTCGATGACGATGTGGTCGAGCTTGTCGGCGCGCTTCAGCAGCGCCTCAATGGCGGGCAGGAAGTCGTCGGCGACGGTGCAGCAGATGCAGCCGTTGGCGAGTTCGATGACATCCTCCTCGCGGCAGGATTCGACGCCGCAAGATTTCAAGATCTCGCCATCGACGCCGACGTCGCCGAATTCGTTGATGACTAGCGCGAGGCGTCGCCCGCCGGCGTTCTGCAAAAGGTGGCGGATCATCGTCGTCTTGCCGGCGCCGAGAAAGCCGGTGACGATGGTGACGGGGATTTTGGCTGTCATTTCGCGGACTCCAGGGGCGGCAGGCGGGCGACGACGCCCTTCTTCAAGGCGGTGGGCCGTTCGCGCCAGGGAATGAGCCCCTGCGGCGAGGCGCCATAGAGCCGCGCGGCGGCGAAGATCTCGCCGGGGTCCGCGTCGGCGGGAAAATCGCCATAGACATAGGTCCAGGCGCCGGGCGCGGAAAAGCTCACCGTGCAGGGGCGCTTGCAGACGGAGAAGCACTCGACGCCGATCACCTCCGGGTCGCTCTGGCTTCGCGCGGCCGTCAGCGCGGCGTGCAACCGCGCGCCGGCGCGCGGCTCCTGGACGCCGGCGCGCGGCTCTTGGGCCTCGCCCTCGGCGCGGCAGGAGGTGCAGACGAGGATACGAACGGCGGATTCCGACACGCGCGGCCTTCAGGGCGCGCGGACGGGCGCCGGCTAAACCGGCCCGCCGATGCGTGGCGCCCCGCCCGCTTCGGCCCCTGTGATCGGACGGCAGGTCTCCTGGCTAACGGGCTTTCATGTTCCGCCTCGCCTTCCCGGAAAAAGATCCAGTGGCCTCGTGTGGCGGAACGCCCGTCTACAGTTGCGGGGGCAGCTACGGTTTGGCGCCGTATTCCCTCTTAGCCCCGCTCGCGCGGGGACCGTCCGCTTTTGTGGTAGGGCCGCCCTAGGCGCCTGTCAATGCGACCGCCGGCGCCTTAAAGCAGGGGCGCCATGATGGAATCCGATGACAACGCGCGCCACAAGGCGAAGATGGAGAAGCGCAAGGCGGCGCAGGACGCCGAGGTCGCCTCCAAGACCGTCGCCCAGAAGGGCCTGCTCATCGTCCACACCGGCCCCGGCAAGGGCAAATCGACGGCGGCCTTCGGGCTGATGTTGCGCGCGCTCGGGCGCGGCTTCAAGGTCGGCGTCGTGCAATTCATCAAGGGCGCCTGGGAGACCGGCGAGCGGCTGGCCTTCGCGCGCTTCGGCGACCAGATCGTCTGGCGCACGATGGGCGAGGGTTTCACCTGGGAGACGCAGGACCGCGCGCGGGACGTAGCCGCGGCTTCCGCCGCCTGGAACGCCGCGCAGGAGATGATGGCCGATCCCTCGATCGGGCTGCTCGTCCTGGACGAACTCAACGTCGCGCTACGCTATGATTATGTGCCGCTGGCCGAAGTGGTCGCCGCCTTGCGGGCGCGCCGGCCGGATCTGCATGTCGTCGTCACCGGCCGCAACGCCAAGCCGGAATTGATCGAGGCCGCCGATCTCGTCACCGAGATGGGCGCGCTCAAGCATCATTTCGCCGCCGGGGTGAAGGCGCAGGCGGGGATCGAGTTTTGAGCGCCCGCGCGCTGATGTTGCAGGGCACGGGCTCGGATGTCGGCAAATCGCTCATCGTCGCCGGCCTCTGCCGGGCGCTGACGCTGCGCGGCTACAGCGTGCGCCCATTCAAGCCGCAGAATATGTCCAACAACGCCGCCGTGACGGCCGACGGCGGCGAGATCGGCCGCGCCCAGGCGTTGCAGGCGCGGGCCTGCGGCGTCGAGCCGAGTGTCCACATGAACCCGGTGCTGTTGAAACCGCAGAGCGAGACCGGCTCTCAGGTGGTGGTGCAGGGGCAGGTCGCCGGCGTCGCCAAGGCGCGCGATTATCAGGCCTGGAAGCCGAAGCTGCTGCCGCGCGTGCTCGAAAGCTTCGCCCGGTTGAAGGCCGAGGCCGATTTCGTCCTGGTCGAGGGCGCGGGCGGCGCGGCGGAGGTCAACCTTCGCGCCAACGACATCGCCAATATGGGGTTCGCCCGCGCAGCCGACGTTCCCGTGGTGGTGATCGGCGACATCGACCGCGGCGGCGTCATCGCCCAGATCGTCGGAACGCGCGTCGTGCTCGATCCCGCCGACGCCGCGATGGTCGGCGGCTTCCTCGTCAACAAGTTTCGCGGCGACCCCACGCTGTTTACCGACGGCATGACGCGCATCGCGGCGATGACCGGCTGGCCGGCGCTCGGCCTCATCCCGCATTTCCCCGCCGCAGCGCGCCTGCCGGCGGAGGACGCTCTCGCGCTCGACCGACTGCCGGCGCCGCGCGACGGCGAGCGCACCATCGTCGTCCCGCGCCTGCCGCATATCTCGAATTTCGACGATTTCGACCCGCTGCAAGCCGAGCCCGGGGTCCGCCTCGTTTTCGCGCAGCCCGGCGCGCCGCTGCCCGCCGCCGATCTCGTCATTCTGGCGGGCTCCAAGGCGACCATCGCCGATCTCAGGGCGCTAAGGGCCGAAGGCTGGGACATCGACATCCTCGCCCATGCGCGCCGTGGCGGGAAGGTGCTGGGCCTGTGCGGCGGCTACCAGATGCTCGGCCGCAGCGTCGCCGACCCCGAGGGCGTCGAGGGGCCGCCGGAGACCGCGCCGGGCCTTGGCCTCATCGACGCCGAGACCGTGCTCGGCGGCGCCAAGACGCTGACCCGCATCGCCGGGCGCTTGCTCAGCGACGACGCCCCGTTCCACGGCTACGAGATCCACGTCGGGCGCACGGAGACGCGAGAAAGACCGCTGCTCGTCTTCGCGGACGGGCGCGAGGACGGGGCGCAGAGCCGCGACGGAAGCGTGCGCGGCTGCTACGTGCACGGCCTGTTCGGCGACGACGCGCAGCGGCGCGCCTGGCTGGCCTGGATCGGCGCGCCGGCTTCAACCTTCGCCTATGAGGCCGGCGTGGAGGCGACGCTGGACGCCCTCGCCGCGCATCTGGAAGCCCACGTCAGGGTCGAGGCGCTGCTGGCGCTGGCGCGCTGACAGGCTATTTCCCGTCGCCCGCAGAGGCGTTAAGAGCGCGCCCGGACGCCGGGAAAGAGAGCAGCATGGCCATACGCACCGAATCCGAATGCACGGAGCCGGAACTGGCGGCGCTGATGCGCGCGATGCTGGCCAGCAACCCCGCCGGCCGCCGATTGGAGATCGGCACCGCCGCCGGCGGCACGCTGAAGCGCATGATGTTGGCCTATCCCGCGGCCGAGCGGCCGTCCTTCGTCGTCATCGACCCCATGACCTATTTTCCTGGCCAGCGCGCGGCGGTGGAGGCCAATCTGGCGACCGCCGGCATCGACCCCGGCACGGTGGAGTTTCGCGTCGAGACCAGCGCCCGTGCGCTCGCCAGGGCGCTGCGCGCCGACGAACGCTTCGATTTCATCTTCATTGACGGCAACCACGCGCTGCGCGCGGTGACGCAGGATCTGCGCTGGACCCGGCTGCTCAACCCCGGCGGGTTCGTCTGCCTGCACGATTACGAGGAGACCGACCGCATCGTCATTCCCGGCGTCAAGCTGGCGCTCGACGGGTTTCTCGCCCACCGCCGCCATTACGCGCTGCGCGAGGTCGTGGGCGCGATGGCCATCGTCGAGAAGCTCGATTGGGGTGCGCCGGAGGTGGGCGCGGGCGAACTGGCGGCGGCCTGGGGGCGGCAGCTCGCTCTGCGCTGGCGCCATTCGCTCGCCAAACGCCTTCCCGGCTCGCCAAGCGCCTCGGCGACCGCGACGCCTTGACTTGTTGACTTTGCGCCGCCCCCGCGTATAAGCCCGCGCAACGCGGCGGGGTTTCCGCCGCTTCTTTTTTGTCGCCGCCGGACAGGAGTCAACCACCGTGAAGCGCACCTATCAGCCGAGTAATATTGTGCGCAAGCGCCGGCATGGCTTTCGCGCCCGCATGGCCACCGTCGGCGGCCGCAAGGTGCTCAACGCCCGCCGCGCCCGTGGCCGCAAGAAACTCTCCGCCTGAGCCTTGGCCGACAGCGAGGCGGTATGGGGCCGGTTGACCGAGCGCGCGGACTTCCAGCGCGCCGGCCGAGGCAAGCGTGTCAACGCCGCCGCCTTTACGTTGCAGGTTAACGCCCGAACTGCGCCAGGGCCAACGACTGCGCCCCGTTTCGGGCTCACCGTCACTAAAAAAACCGGCAATTCCCCCGTGCGCCATCGCATCAAGCGGCGCCTGCGGGAAGCCATGCGCCTGACGTCGCCGCTCGACGCCCGGCCCGACCACGATTATGTGCTGATGGCGCGCCGCGAGGCGCTGTCGATCAGGTTTGACGCGCTCGTCGCCGAGATCGCCCGCGCTCTTAGCCGAGCCCACGCACGCCGAGACCGCTGATGAAATCCGAGGAGACCCGCAACCTCATCCTGGCGATCGTGCTGTCGGCGATCGTCCTGATAGGTTGGAACTATTTTTTCGCGCCGAAGCCGCATCCGGGGATGGCCCATTCGCCGATCGCGGTGGGAACGGCGACTCCCGCCGGCAATGCCGCCGCACCGCGCTCTGGACTCGCTGCGGGAGAGGCAATCAAGCCCCGCGCGGAAGCGATCGCCGCCAGCCCACGTGTGACGCTCGACGCCCCGGCGATCGGCGGCTCGATCAATCTCAAAGGCGGCGAGATCGACGACGTCTTCCTGAAGGACTATCGCGACACCATCGACCCCAAGAGCCCGCATGTCGTGCTGTTCTCGCCGGCCGGCGGGGCTGAGCCCTATTGGGCCGAGACTGGCTTCGTCAGCGCCGACAAAAGCGTGAAGACGCCGAACCTGGATACGCTCTGGACGTCGAGCGGCGGCGCGCTAAGCCCCGGCCATCCGGTGACGCTGACCTTCGACAACGGCGCCGGCCTCGTTTTCACCCGGCGCATCGCGGTCGATGACAAATACATGTTCACCGTCGACGATCGCGTCGACAACAAGACCGACAAGCCGGTGTCGCTGCGCCCCTACGCGCTGATCCTGCGCCGTGGCGCGCCCAAGGTCGCGACCAGCTATGTGCATGAGGGTTTCGTCGCCTATGCCGACGGCTCCGAGCAGAAGGATACTTACGCCGGCATCGTCAAGGAGCCGGACAGCCTCAAGGCCATGAAGAGCGTCGGCGGCTGGTTCGGCTTCACCGACCGCTATTGGGCTTCGGCGATCATTCCCAACCAGAGCGAGCCCGTCGATGGCCGGTTCTCGGCTTCCGGGCCGGTCGAGCGCCAGGAATTTCAGACCGATTACATCGCCGCGCCGGCGGATGTCGCGCCGGGCGCTTCCGCCTCCCAGCAGACCCATATTTTCGCCGGCGCGCTCGAAGTCTCGACGCTCGACAGCTATGTCGAAAATCTCAAGGTCAAAAAGCTCGATCTGCTGATCGATTGGGGCCGGTTGTATTTCATAACCAAGCCGATGTTTTATCTCATCCACTATATCTACAAGATCGTCGGCAATTTCGGCATCGCGATTCTCTGCGTCACGGTGATCGTCAAGGCGGTGTTCTTCCCGCTCGCCAACCAGAGCTATCGCTCGATGGCGAAGATGAAGCTCATCCAGCCGAAGCTGGCGGCGTTGAAGGAGATGTATCCCGACGACAAGCTGAAGCAGCAGCAAGGCCAGATGGAGCTGATGAAGAAGGAAGGCGTCAATCCGGTCGCCGGCTGCCTGCCCATGCTGCCCCAGATCCCTGTGTTTTATGCGCTCTACAGCGTGTTCTACATCACGCTGGAGATGCGCCACGCGCCGTTCTTCGGCTGGATCAAGGACCTTTCGGTGCCCGATCCCACCAACGTCTTCACGCTGTTCGGGCTCGTGCCGTGGGATCCGACGGTCCTGCCGGTGTTCGGCCATTTCCTGCATCTGGGCATCTGGCCGCTCATCATGGGCTTCACGATGTTCCTGCAAATGAAGATGCAGCCGGAGCCGACCGATCCGACGCAGAAGATGATGTTCACCTATATGCCGTTCCTGTTTACCTTCATGTTCGGATCGTTCCCCGCCGGCCTCGTCATCTACTATGCCTGGAACAATTCGCTGACGGTGTTGCAGCAATCGATCATCATGAGGCGGGCCGGGGCGAAGATCGAATTGTTCGACAACCTGCGCAGAATGTTCGCCAAACCCGCCACCTGAGCGGGACGGTCGTCAGAATCGTCGAAGGGAGGCTCGGGCGTTGGCGTATACTCGCCGCGCCAGCTTTGCGGAGGCTCCTTGACGCCTAGCCTGCAACTTCGTCTAGTCTCGCTCATCATAAGCTGGACGGTGCGCAAGCGCCTCGGCGACATGCGCGATCTCGAAAAGCTCAAGCGCGTGTTCGAGGGCCGCAGCCTGCCGCCCCCGCGCGGCGTCAGCTTCCGCGCCGATTCGATGGGCGGCGTCGCCGGCGAATGGGCGCAAGCCGGCGGCGACAAGCCGATGCTCTATCTGCACGGCGGCGGTTTCGTTGGCTGTTCCCCGCAGACCCACCGGCCGCTGACGGGGGCCTTCGCACTGCGCGGTTTTCGCGTCTTCGCGCCGGATTATCGGTTGGCGCCAGAGCATCCGTTTCCGGCGGCGGTGGACGACACGGTCGCCGCCTGGCGCGATTTCGCGGCGCGCGTGGGCCAGCCGGCGGCGGTGGCGGGCGATTCCGCCGGCGGCAATCTGGCTGCGGTTTTGACGCTGCTCGTCAAGGCCGAGGCGCGACGACCGGCGGGCGCGGTCCTGTTCTCGCCGGCCACCGACATGACCGGTGGCGGCGAAAGCTGGGTCACCAACCGCCATCGCGACGCGATGTTCACGGATCAAGTGGCCAATCTTGCCGAGTTCTATCTCAACGGCGCTGATCCCCGCGATCCCCGCGCCTCGCCGCTGCTCGGCGATCTCAAGGGCCTGCCGCCGATGCTGCTGCATGTCGGCGAGAGCGAGCTGCTGCGCGACGATTCCGTGCGCTTCGCCGAGGCCGCGCAGAGGGCGGGCTCGCCGGTGGCGATCAAGGTGTGGCAGGGCGCGCCGCATGTTTGGCAGTTCATGCACGGTTTCGTGCCCGAGGCGCGCCGCTCGCTCGACGAGGCGGCCGCCTTCCTCCACAAAGCCCTGGAGAGCGCCGCCGCGCGATCCCCCTAGCTGATTTTCGCGTGTTTCCACGCGCGCGCGCGCGTGCTAACTCGCGCGCCATGACCACCCGCATCGACGCCCGCTTCGCCGCCTTGCACGACGCCCGCCGAGCCGCCCTCGTCACCTTCGTGATGGCCGGCGATCCCGATTACGCGCGCTCTCTGGCCATCGTAAAGGCGCTGCCCAAGGCCGGCGCCGACGTGATCGAACTCGGCATGCCGTTCACCGATCCGATGGCCGACGGCCCGGCGATCCAGGCGGCGGGCCTGCGGGCGCTGAAAGCGGGCCAGACCCTCAACAAGACGCTGCAACTGGTGCGCGACTTCCGCGAAGGCGACAATGAGACGCCGATCGTGCTGATGGGCTATTACAACCCGATCTATGTGCACGGGGTCGATGGTTTCGTCGCCGAGGCGAAGGCGGCCGGGGTCGATGGGCTCATCGTCGTCGATCTGCCGCCGGAGGAGGATGAGGAGCTTTGCCTGCCGGCCTTGAAGGCAGGCCTCAACTTCATCCGCCTCGCCACGCCGACGACCGACGACAAGCGCCTGCCGGCCGTGCTCGCCAACACCTCCGGCTTCGTCTATTACGTGTCGATCACCGGAATCACCGGCGCGGCGGCGCCCGACGCCGATGTCGTCGGCCCCGCGGTTGCGCGCATCAAGCGTCATACCCATTTGCCAGTGGCGGTCGGCTTCGGCGTCCGCGACGCGGCGAGCGCAGCGGCGATGGCGGCCAAGGCCGACGGCGTGGTGGTCGGTTCGGCGCTGGTGGATGCCGTGCGCAAGTCTTTGCCGGACGGCGATCCGGTCGAATCGGTAGCCAAGCTCGTGCAGGAACTGGCCGCCGGCGTCGCCGCCGCCCGGCGGTGAGGAGCGATCCATGAACTGGATGTCGAACGTCGTTCCGCCGAAGATTCGCTCGCTGCTGCGGCGCGATACGCCCGAGAACCTTTGGGTCAAATGCCCCGAGAGTGGGCAACTCGTGTTCCACAAGGATCTCGAAGCCAATTTGATGGTGGTGCCGGGCTCCGGCTATCACATGGCCATTTCCCCGCGCCCGCGCCTGGCCGCGCTTTATGACGAGGGCGTCTACGAAACCCTGCCGGCGCCGGAGGTTCCGACCGATCCGCTCAAATTCCGCGACATCAAGCGTTACGCCGACCGGTTGAAGGAGCACCGGCTCAAGACCGGCTCCTCCGACGCCGTGATCGCCGCCATCGGCCGCATCGAGGGGCAGGAGATCGTGACGGCGGTGCATGATTTCGCCTTTCAGGGCGGCACGCTCGGGCTGGCGGCGGGCGAGGCAATCGTGGCGGCGATGACGCTGGCGGTCGAGAAGCGCGCGCCCTTCGTCATTTTCACCGCCTCGGGCGGCGCGCGCATGCAGGAGGGCATGTTCTCGCTGATGCAGATGGCGCGCACGACCGTCACCGTGCAGCGGCTGCGCGCGGCGCATCTGCCTTACATCGTCGTGCTGACCAACCCGACTACCGGCGGCGTCACGGCGTCCTATGCGATGCTGGGCGACATCCAGATCGCCGAGCCTGGCGCGGTGATCGGCTTCGCCGGCGCGCGCGTCATCGAGCAGACGGTGCGCCAGCGCCTGCCCGAAGGGTTCCAGCGCGCCGAGTTCCTGCGCGAGCATGGCATGGTCGATATGGTGGTCAGCCGGCTGGAGATGCGCGCTACGCTGGCGCGCCTATGCCGCATGTTGACCAAGACCCCCGAAGCCACCGCCGCCTGAGCCGCCCTTGACCGACGCCATCACCCAGCGCTTCGCGCCGCTGCATCCGCGCCTCGTCGATCTCTCGCTCGGCCGGATCGAGCGGCTGCTCGCCGATCTCGGCCATCCGCAAGCGAAGGTTCCGCCGGTGATCCATGTCGCCGGCACCAATGGCAAGGGCTCCACCGTCGCCTTCATGCGCGCGATTCTGGAGGCGGCGGGCAAGCGCGTCCATGTCTACACATCGCCGCATCTGGTGCGCTTCAACGAGCGCATCCGATTGGCGGGGGAACTCGTCGATGATGCGCGGCTGGACGCGGCGCTCGATGAATGCGAGCGCGTCAACGCGGGGCAATCGATCTCGGTGTTCGAGATCACCACCGCCGCCGCCTTCCTACTGTTCAGCCAGACGCCGGCCGATTACCTTTTGCTGGAGGTGGGCCTCGGCGGGCGCTTCGACGCCACCAACGTTATCGCCAAACCGGCGGCGAGCGTCATTGCGCCGGTGTCGATGGACCATCCCGAGTTTCTCGGCGCCACCGTCGACAAAATCGCCTTCGAGAAGGCGGGCATCCTCAAAGCGGGCGTTCCCGCCGTCATCGCCGCGCAGCCCGATGAGGCGCTGCGGGTGATCGAGCGCGAGGCGATCCGGCTGCGCGCGCCTCGTCATCTGGAGGGCCGCGATTATTTCGTGCGCGCCGAGAACGGTCGGCTGGTCTACGAGGACGAAGCCGGCCTGCTCGATCTGTCGAAGCCGCGCCTGCCGGGCCGGCATCAATACGGCAATGCGGCGGCGGCCATTGCTGCGCTGCGGATCGTCGCGCCGGATCTGCCGGCGCGCGCCTTTGATGCCGGCCTGGCGCAGGCGCAATGGCCGGCGCGGCTGCAACGGCTGCGCGGCGGGCCGCTGATCTCGCGCGCCCCGGCGGGCGCCGAAGTCTGGCTCGACGGCGCCCATAACGAGGCCGGCGGGCGGGTGCTCGCCGAGGCGATGGCCGATTTCGAGGAGGCGGCGCCGCGCCCGCTGGTGATGATCTGCGGCACGCTATCGGCCAAGGACACGGCTGCGTTTCTCGCCCATTTCAAGGGCCTCGCGCGCGAGGTGATCGCCGTGCCGATCCCCGGCGAACATGCCGCCCGCCCCGCCGAGGAGGTCGCCGCCTTCGCCGCCCGCGCCGGGCTTTCCGCGCGCGTCGCGGCTGATGTCGGCGCCGCGCTGGACGTGTTTGCGGCGCAGGATTGGCCGCAGCCGCCGCGTATCCTCATCGCCGGCTCGCTGTATCTGGCCGGCGCGGTGCTGGCCCAGAACGACAGCCCGCCGACGTAGGAGCTTCTGCTCGTCGCGACGACGATTTCATTTGTTCTCTAAATGTTCTAAAGAGGCTCAGTCTTCCTCGCCTCGCCCAGGGAACCGATGGCCCGCGCTCGCTCCACCTATGTCTGCCAGAACTGCGGCGCGGTCACGCAGCGCTGGGCAGGCAAGTGCGAGGCCTGCGGCGAATGGAACACGATCATCGAGGAGGCGGCGGCGCTCGGCGTCGGCGGCGCGGCCGCGCGGAAAGGTCTCGCGGGGCGGCCGTTCGCGCTGGAGAGCCTGTCCGGCGAATCGAAGCCGGTGGCGCGCATCGTCACCGGCATTTCCGAACTGGACAGGGTGGCGGGCGGCGGCTTCGTGCCGGGATCGGCGACGCTGATCGGCGGCGAGCCCGGCATCGGCAAATCGACGCTGCTCATTCAGGCCTGCGCGGCGCTGGCGCGGGCCGGCGGCCGGGTCGTCTATGTCTCCGGCGAGGAATCGACGGAGCAGATACGGTTGCGCGCCGCCCGCCTCGGCCTCTCCAGCGCCCCGGTGCAGCTTGCGGCGCAGACCTTGGTTGAGGACATCGTCGCCACGCTTGGCTCCGGCGAGACGCCGAAATTCGTCATCCTCGATTCGATCCAGACCCTCTGGTGCGACGCCGTGGAATCCGCGCCCGGCAGCGTCTCCCAGGTGCGCGCGGCGAGCCAGGCGCTCATCCGTTATGCGAAATCGAGCGGCGCGGCGGTCATCATGGTCGGCCATGTCACCAAGGACGGCCAGATCGCCGGTCCGCGCGTCGTCGAACACATGGTCGATGCGGTGATGTCGTTCGAGGGCGACGGCGCCCATGCGTTCCGCGTGCTGCGCGCCACCAAGAACCGCTTCGGCGCCACCGACGAGATCGGCGTGTTCGAGATGACCGGGGCGGGGCTCGCCGAAGTGGCGAACCCCTCGGCTTTGTTCCTGGCGGGGCGCGACGTCGCGGCGCCGGGCGCGGCGGTGTTCGCCGGCGTCGAGGGCGCCCGCCCGGTGCTGGTGGAAATCCAGGCGCTGGTCGCGCCCTCGACGTTGGGCACGCCGCGCAGAGCGGTCGTCGGCTGGGATTCCTCGCGGCTGGCGATGGTTTTGGCGGTGCTGGAGGCGCATGGCGGGCTCAAGCTCGGCCAGCATGATGTCTATCTCAATGTCGCTGGCGGCCTGCGCATCGGCGAGCCGGCGGCCGATCTGGCGGCGGCTGCCGCGCTGATCTCCTCGCTGGTCGGCGTGGCCCTGCCGCACGAGGCGGTTTATTTCGGCGAAATCGCGTTGTCGGGCGCGGTGCGGGCGGTGGGGCACGCGGGCTTAAGGCTGAAAGAGGCGGCGAAGTTGGGGTTCTCGAAGGCGTTCGCGCCGGCGGGGGCGGCCAAGGACGAGGACGGCGACCGGGTGACGCCGGTGGCCTCGGTGGCGTCGCTGGTGGCGGATATTGCGGCGGCGGGGGTGGCGAGCGGGGGGAAGAAGCGGCGTTGAAATGTGGCGCGGCGAGTCGCCAAATCATTATTGACGTAGAAGGATTGCGGTATGTTTGGAGTTGTATCGCAGTTGTGGAGCGCGGTTTCGGCGAGCCCGACGACACTTGCGGCGTTCGCGGCCAGCTTGTCGGCTTTTGTTGCGCTGGTGGCGACGCTGACGAGCCCACTGGTCTCTTTTGCTGTCGCCAAAATGCAAATCCGAGCGAATGTAATTTCGACTAACCGCCAAGCTTGGATCAATGCGTTGCGCGATGATCTGGCGGAGATGATAGAGATCGCTACTGGACATTTTTATCTCCGGGACGGATCGTTGTCGGGAGAGGATGGTTTTAAGTATTCATACGAACAGAAAGTTCGTATGATACGAATATATAACCGTATAAGATTGAGACTTAACGCCAATGAGGTTAAAAATCAAGAACTTATTTCTATCGTTGATAAATTACGTAGGATTTCTATCGGGAGGAAGATGGAAAAATCGGAAGAGTTCGACCAAGCTGTGGAATCAATAATTGTAAATGCACAGAATATACTTCGAGCGGAATGGCGGCGGGTCAAAACGGGTCGCTAGGCGTCACTTTCCCACTCCACACAGCAGAACCTTTAATGCGAGAGATGTCGCCAAGTGGCAGGCAGTGGTCGCACCCGCAAAAAATCCGTTGCAGCCACCGCCCGGCGAGGCGTAGCCTAGTCCAATGACCGACTTGCTTGAGCGCGCCGTCGAGGCTGCCCGCGGGCTTCCCGCCGCCGCCCAGGACGATATTGCGCGGCTCGTCCTGCAACTCGCCGGTCAAGACGCCGCCCCCGTGCTTCTGACCGGCGACGAGCGCGCAGCCATCGCCCGCTCGAAGGCCGCTGCTGTTCGCGGCGAGTTTGCGACTGACGACGAGGTGCGCGCCGTCTGGGCCAAACATGAGCTGTGAAGGTTCGTTTCACTTCACCGGCGCTTGCCGAACTTGAGGCGGTCCTCGACTATCTCGCGGCGCGCTCACCCCAGGGCGCGGCGCGGGTCCAAGCGCGTATCAAGATGTTCGTCAATCTGTTGTCGTCGCATCCCTTGATCGGGACGCGCACGGACGATCCAACGATCCGCCGCTTGGTTGTGAGGCCCTATGCCTACCTTGTGTTCTATGAGGCCGGCGAGGAAGAGGTCATCATTCACAGCGTCCGCCACGCGGCCCGCGATCCCGATACAATGCCCGGCTCCGTCCCGCTTTGATCGCCAGTTTTCCCCCGCCGCTCCCCCAATCCGGCGGGTGACGAACCCGTTGGCCTCCGCTATAAGCCGCCGCGTCGCAC
Source organism: Pseudomonadota bacterium (assembly GCA_021777795.1). Classification (GTDB taxonomy): domain Bacteria; phylum Pseudomonadota; class Alphaproteobacteria; order Rhizobiales; family Beijerinckiaceae; genus Roseiarcus. Next base: position 15,882 of record JAJYDD010000015.1, read on the forward strand.
AATCGGGCGCGCGCGGGCGCCGCGAAGAGGACATTGGATGCCGTCTTATCTCGATCTCGGCGTGATCGGCGTCGTCCTTGTTTCCGCGGTTCTGTCCCTCATGCGCGGCTTCACCCGCGAGGTGCTGGCGATCGGCTCCTGGATCGCCGCAGCCGCCGCCGCCTATTACTTCTATCCCAAGGTCGAGCCGTTCCTGGCGCCTTACATCCACAAGACTGTAGTGTTGGAGGCGGCGTCGGCGGCGGTGGTGTTCTTCGCCACGCTCATCGTTGTCTCGCTATTCACGGTCAGGCTCTCCGACGCCATCCTCGATTCCAAGATCGGCGCGCTCGACCGCTCGCTCGGCTTCGTGTTCGGGGCCGCGCGGGGCTTTTTGCTCGCCGTCGTCGCCTTCGCGATCTTCAACTGGCTGGTCGGCGACAAGCAGCAGCCGCAATGGGTGCAGACCGCCAAAACCCGTCCGATGCTGACCGACACCGCGGACCGCATTATCGCCCTGCTGCCAGACGATGCGGCGTCGACGCTGCAAGGCTGGATCAATTCGAAGGCGGCGGCGGGCGGCGCCGATCTGCCCGCCGACGAGGCCAAGCCCGCCGCGCCGTCGCCGAGCCCCGCGCCCGCGACGCCGGGCCTGAAGTCCGATTCCGCCGACCGCAACAAGCTCGATGCGATCATCAACGGCAAGGTGGCGTTGCCGCCGCCGGCGCCCGTCCCCACATTGTCAAAACCATGAATGATTTAGACCTCGAAGCCGACGATCTGCGCGAGAAATGCGGCGTCTTCGGCATTTTCGGCCACCCCCAGGCCGCAGCGCTCACCGCGCTCGGCCTGCACGCGCTCCAGCATCGCGGCCAGGAGGCGGCGGGCATCGTGGCCTTCGACGGCGAGCGCTTCCATTCCGAGCGCCGCCTCGGCCTCGTCGGCGATCATTTCTCCAGCGCCGCGACCATCGAACGTCTGCCTGGAACTTCCGCCGTCGGCCATGTGCGCTACGCCACCACGGGCGCGACCATTCTGCGCAACGTGCAGCCGCTGTTCGCGGAACTCGCGGTCGGCGGCCTCGCGGTCGCCCATAACGGCAACCTCACCAATGGTTTGACGCTGCGGCGCGAGTTGATCGCCGAAGGCGCGATCTGCCAATCGACCTCCGATACCGAGGTTGTGCTGCTGTTGACCGCGCGCTCGCGCCGGCGCCAGATCGTCGAGCGCTACATTGACGCGCTGCAACAGATCGAGGGCGCCTATGCGCTGGTGGCGCTGACCAACAACAAGTTGATCGGCGCCCGCGATCCCCTCGGCATCCGCCCGCTGGTGCTGGGCGAACTCGACGGTTGCCCGATTCTCGCCTCCGAGACCTGCGCGCTCGACATTCTCGGCGCGAAATTCGTGCGCGACATCGAGAACGGCGAAGTCGTCGTCATCGACGAAAGCGGCGTCACCAGCCTGAAGCCTTTTTTCCCGCAGAAGCGGGCGCGCCCCTGCATCTTCGAATACATCTATTTCGCCCGCCCCGATTCCGTCGTCCACGGCCGCTCGGTCTACGATGCGCGCAAGGCCATGGGGGCGGAACTGGCGCGCGAGGCGCCGGCCTTGGCCGATGTCGTCGTGCCGGTGCCCGATTCCGGCGTGCCGGCGGCGCTGGGCTATGCGCATGCGCTTGGCTTGCCGTTCGAACTCGGCATCATCCGCAACCATTATGTCGGGCGCACCTTCATCCAACCGACGCAGGCGATTCGCGAGAGCGGCGTCAGGCTGAAGCACAACGCCAACCGCGCCGTGGTCGAGGGCAAACGCATTGTGCTCCTCGACGATTCCATTGTGCGGGGCACCACCAGCGTCAAGATCGTGCAGATGATGCGCGAGGCGGGCGCGCGCGAGGTGCATTTCCGCATCTCCTCGCCGCCGATCGCCCACCCGGATTTCTACGGCATCGACACGCCCGAGCGCGACAAGCTGCTGGCGGCGCGCATGTCGCTGGAGGAGATGCGCGCCTTCATCGGCGCCGACAGCCTCGCCTTTCTTTCGGTCGATGGCATTTACCGCGCGATGGGCTACGCCGGGCGCGACCCCAAGGCGCCTCAGTTCACCGATCACTGCTTTACCGGCGATTATCCAACTCCGCTCGCCGATCTCGAACTGGAGCGGCGCGGCTTGGGCCTGCTGGCCGAAGCCAGTTAAGCGCAATCGCCAGGAAAATCAGGCGAGTCCAGGGTTCCACGCAAAATCGTTAAGTGCCCCTTGACGCCCTCGGGTGAAATGAGGGGCAGCTTGAGCGAAGTTCTCCATGAATGGGCGGTAGACCTTCCCCACGGGAATAACCCAAAGGAGGCCGCCTTGAAGCCGCATGCGCCAAACACCCTCGCCGGTATAGATCCGCGCCTCCTCACCGAGGCGTTTCGTCGCGCGCGCGACAAGCACAGCCATGTGGCGATCGACGCCGATGGTCTACTTTCGGCGATCATCGCCGAGGCGCGGCGCGGCACCCGCGATCTCTACGGCCTGACCCGCGCCGCCGAGGCCGCTGCCGCAAGGCGGGCGGTTTGAGCGGCGCGCAAAAACGGCGCCTTTGACTCAATCCTCAGGAATTAGCGCGAACATCCGGCCATTCACATGACGGCGCGCCCTCTCTCATTGCGACGGAACAAGAATTTGAACGGCCTCTTCACCCTGGCCAGACATCCAGACCGCCGGCGCAAGCCGCGCGAAACGGGGTCGGCGCGCGAGCTTGACGAGGCGCTCGCCGACCGGCGGCTGCGGTCGCTTCCCGCCTGGCTCGAAGAGCGCTTCCAGGACGAGACCGCCGAGGCCCAAATCCGCGCCCTCTATCGCGCGGCGCTCGCCGCCACGGTCGTCTATACGGTCCAACTCGTCGCCGAATGGTCGCTGACGCGCGACGCCTTCGCGCTTTCGGCGGCTTTGCATTTCGGGGTGGTGGCGCCGGCGCTGCTGCTGATCGCCGCTTTCGCCCGCTGGGCGGAGACGCCGATACGGCGCGATCTCATGGGCGCGGCCATTCCGCTGTTGATCGCCTGTCAGGTCGCGGTCACCTATTTCGCCAGCGACGCGCCGACGGCGCGTTATTATCTCAGCGAGTTCGCGGTCATCGCCATCCTGTGCAACGCCAGCCTGCCGGTCAGCGCGCGCGCCTGCATGTGGACGACGGCGCTGTGTCTGACCATGCTCGCAGCCGTGGCGCAGGTGGCCCATAACGCGGCGGACGACGCCTATGTCGGCGGGCTGATCCCCGTTTCGTTCTGCGTGTTGATAACCCTGCATGCGGCGTTTCAGCGTAACCGGCAGGCGCGGCGCGCTTATCTCCTCGATCTGCGCCAGCGCCTGCGCATGGCCGAGGTGGGGCAGGAGGCGCGGCACGATCCCTTGACGGGTCTGGCCAACCGCCGCCGGCTGGAAGAGACCGCGGCCAAGCTGTGGGCCAACGAGAGCGCGCATGTGTCGCCGATCTCGGTGGTGCTCTATGACGTCGACCGCTTCAAGGCGTTCAACGATCTCTACGGCCATATGGCGGGCGACGATTGCCTGCGTCGGGTCGCTGCCTGCGCGTTGGCCGAGGTCGGCGGCGTCGACGACGTTGCGGGGCGTTACGGCGGCGAGGAGTTCATCCTGCTCCTGCCGCGCACGCCGCTCGACGAGGCGCGCCGGGTCGCCGAACGGCTGCGCGCGGCGGTGGCGGCGCTGCGCATTCCCCACGCCGGCAGCGAGGAGCTTGGAGTCGTGACCGCCTCGTTCGGCGTCGCCTGCGCCGACAGCGCGCATCGCAGCTTCGAGGATCTGACGGCGGAGGCGGACGCGGCGCTCTATCGGGCCAAGCGCTCCGGCCGCAACCGGGTGCTTGCCGCCGCGCTCGGGCCGCGCGCAGCCTGAAACTTGCGCCCGCGGGCTCGCGCCGGCATGTTCGCCGGCGGGAGGACAGCCTCATGGCGCGTCATATTTGCAAACCTGTCGTCTTTCACAATGTGCTCGGGTCTTTTGAGCCGATCTTGCGCATCGCCGATGGCGATGCGGTCGTCGCCGAGACTGTCGACGCCTGGGGTTTCGACAGGGCTGGCGAGCGCCGTCACGGGCCGCCGAACCCGATGACCGGGCCGTTCTACGTCGAGGGCGCCGAGCCCGGCGACAGCCTCGCCGTGCGCATTCTGCGCATGACGCCCAATCGCGACGAGGGCTGGACCTTCGGCCCCGTGGCGCCAAACGTCGTCGATCCCTCGGCCGTCGCCGTGCTGCCGAAGCGCGAGCGCGTGCTATGGCGCCTTGAAGGCGGCAAGGCGCGGCTGATCGACCCGCCGGCCGGGCTCGCCCATTTCGAGGCGCCGCTCGCGCCGATGCTCGGATGTTTCGGCGTCGCGCCGCCGCTGGGACAGGCGATCTCGACCGCCACCAGCGGCGCTTACGGCGGCAATATGGATTATCGCCGCTTCGGGCCCGGGACGACGGCCTATTTTCCGGTGTTCGCGCCCGGGGCGCTGTTCTTCCTCGGCGACGGCCATTTCTGTCAGGGCGACGGCGAGATCGTCGGCACCGGCATCGAGACCTCGTTCGAGGTCGAGTTCACGGTGAGCGTGCAGAAGGGCCGCACGATCGGCTGGCCGCGCGGCGAGACCGAGGATTTCATTTTCGCCATCGGCAACGCCCGCCCGCTGGATCAGGCCTTGCAGCACGCCACGTCCGAGATGATGGCGTGGCTGGCCGCCGACTACGGCCTCGACGCGCTCGCCGCCAGCCATCTCTTGGGACAGGCGGTGCGCTACGACGTCGCCAATGTGTTCAACCCCGCTTATTCCGTCGCCTGCCGGCTGAGCAAAAGCGTGCTGGCGGCGCTTGCCGGATGAATCCGCGCGCGCCGGCGCCGGAGCCGGTCGAGAGCCGGATTCTCGCCGTCGCCGCCGAGCATGTGCGCCGCTTCGGCGCCGCGCGCGCCACCATCGTTGGCGTCGCGGCCGAAGCGGGGATGACGCACGCCAATGTCTACCGCTATTTTCCCTCCAAGGTGGCGCTGATGGAGGAGATCACCGCCGCGTGGCTGCGTCCTTTGGAGGCC
>JAJYDD010000390.1 GCA_021777795.1 Pseudomonadota bacterium
TCACCGGCCCTAACATGGCGGGCAAATCGACCTATCTGCGCCAGAACGCGCTGATCGCGGCGCTGGCGCAGATGGGCTCTTTCGTGCCGGCGAAGGCGGCGCGCATCGGCGTGGTCGACCGGCTGTTCAGCCGCGTCGGGGCGGCGGACGATCTGGCGCGCGGGCGCTCGACCTTCATGGTCGAGATGGTGGAGACGGCGGCGATCCTCAATCAGGCGAGCGAGCGCAGCCTCGTCATCCTCGACGAGATCGGGCGCGGCACGGCGACTTACGACGGCCTCTCCATTGCCCAGGCCTGCGTCGAGCGGCTCAACGATTTCAACCGCTGCCGCACTTTGTTCGCCACGCATTTTCACGAACTGACGCGGCTCGCCGAGACCATGCCGCGCCTGTTCAACCTGACGATGCGGGTGCGCGAGCATCGCGGCGCCTTGGTGTTCCTGCACGAGATCGCGCCCGGCGTCGCCGACCGCTCCTATGGCGTGCAGGTGGCCCGCCTCGCCGGCCTGCCGCCGGCCGTGGTCAGGCGCGCGCGGGCGCTACTGGCGGAACTGGAAGGGGCGGGCGCGGCGACGGCGCTGCCGCTGTTCGCCCACCAACCGGAGCCGGCGCGCGACAGTTTGCGCGAAATGCTGGCGGGGCTAGACCCCGACGCCTTGAGCCCGCGCGACGCGCAGGCCATGCTGTACGAATTGAAGCGCATGGCGGCTGAGGGCTGATGGACACGAAAATTCTTCTGGCGAGCGGGCTCGCCGCCTATCTCTACGTGATCGCGCCGGGGCCGGCGTTCCTGGCGCTGTTCACGCTATCGGCCTCGAAGGGCCGCGCGCGGGGGGCGAAATTCATTTGCGGCCATCTCGTCGGCGACGTGACCTGGGGCGCGCTGGCGGTGGCGGCCATCGTCGGCGCCAACCGGCTCGGGCCGACGCTGTTCGACGTTCTCGGCCTCGTCTGCGGCCTCTATCTGATCTATCTCGGCGGGCGCGCGCTGACGACGAAGAAAGACTCAGCCCCGCGCGCCATCGGCGCCGAGCGCCCGCTGCTGACGGGCGTGATTTTCGGCCTCACCAACCCGAAATCCTATCCCGTCGCGCTGGCGATGTTCTCGGCCATCGTCGCGCCCTATGTGAGCAAGCTTTCGCTCGCCGACGCGCCGCGTCTGATGGGCGCGGCCTTCATCGGCTTCCTCTTGGCGGATGCGACGCTGATCTTCGCCGCCGGCTTGGCCCCGGTGCGGCGGTTTTTCCTGCGCCACGGGGTGATCGTGACGCGCGTCGTCGGCGCCCTGTTCGTCGCCTTCGGGGCGAGGTCGATTTACGACGCGGCGAGCGGGTTGCGAAGGGGGTGAGGGGGGAGGTACGCATCAGTTTTTCCCGCGCGGCGTCGGCGAGGAAGGCCGAGCGGGTGACGCCGCGATGTTCGGCGGCGTGGTCGATGGCCTCTAGCAATCCGGCGTCGAGGGTCAGGTTGGCGCGCACGGTGCGGCCGGCGTCGAGAACCAGCGGGATCAGAACCACGGCTTCGTTGGCCGCGACTTCGCCGCTTGCCAAAACTTCGGCGACACTGGAGGGGTGAGGCAGGGCGCGGTCGGCGCTGCGGCGGTGAGCGGCGACGTCACGCAAGGCGAGCGTCGCGTCGGCGATCGCGCCCTCCGGGGTTTCGCCGCCGTCGACGCATCCCTCGATGTCGGGGAAGCGCACGCCCCAGATCTGTCCCGATCCGTCGAGGACGCCAACGTAATTCGTCATGGGGCGACTACCGAAGGTTGGAGATCTGGAATTGCGTTCTCCGGCATGGCCGGACTTGTTCCGGCCATCCACGCGGCGGGGCGAGCACGCGCCGGAGATTGCAGAAACTCCGGAGGTCGTGCAAGGCTTTTGGGGGTCTGCAACCCAACGGCGTGGATGGCCGGAACAAGTCCGGCCATGACGCCTGCCGCCATCCTAGGCCGGCGGTCGAGAGGCCGACCGGCGCTGCCTATTTATGCACATCCATTCGGCGCCGCTTGAGTCCTCGCCGCTCTTATGTTCTATATATGTTCCTTTCGTCGAACCTGCGAGGGGAACAGTTAAGATGCACCGGGGCGAGCTTTCGTCCGCCTTTGCGCGCGGGCGCCCATGATCCGCGTCTCGTCCCGCTTTGCCGAACTCGGCGCGGCGACCAATTTCTCGTTCCTGCGCGGCGCCTCGCATCCGGAGGAGATGGTCGCGCGGGCGGCTGAGCTTGAGCTTGCGGGCCTTGGAATCGCCGACCGCAACAGCCTCGCAGGCGTCGTGCGCGCCCACACTTATGCGCGCGAGAATCGGCTGCCGATCAAGCTCGCCGTCGGCGCGCGGCTCGTCTTTCGCGACGGCGCGCCCGAAATGCTCGCTTATCCCAGGGACCGCGCCGCCTATGGCCGGCTCTGCCGGCTGTTGACCCAAGGCAATCTGCGCGCGCCAAAGGGCGAATGCTGGCTCGATCTCGACGATCTTTTGCCCCTCAGCGAGGGCTTGCAGGTCATCGTGCTGACGCAGGCCAAGCCCGCCGCGCTGGCGCGGCTGAAGGAGGTTTTTGGCGAGCGGCTGTGGATGGGCGCCACCCCCAGCTACGGGGCCGACATGCGGGCTGGCCTCGCGCGCACGGCGGCGTTGGCGCGCAAGCTCGGCGCGCCGCTGCTGGCGCTCAACGATGCGCTTATGCATGTCCCCGAGCGCCGGCCGCTCGCCGATGTGCTGGCCTGCATCCGCGAGGGCGTGACGTTGGAGACGGCGGGGCGGCTGACGCAGGCCAATGCCGAGCGTCACCTGAAAAGTGCGGCCGAAATGGCGCGGCTGTTCGCCGAGGCGCCGGAGGCGGTGACGGAAAGCGTGCGCTTCCTCGACGGCCTCAGCTTCTCGCTCGACGAACTCGCCCATGTCTACCCGGAGGAACTGCGCGAGGGCTACGCGACTCCGCAGGCGGCGCTGGCGGCGTTCGCGGAAGCCGGCGCGCGCGCGCGCTATCCCGAGGGCGTGCCGGAGAGCGTGACCCGGGCGATGAGCCATGAGCTAGATCTCATCCAAAGCCTCAACTACGCCCCGTATTTCCTTACCGTGCATGACATTGTGCGTTTCGCCCGCTCGAAAGGCATCCTGTGCCAGGGCAGGGGCTCGGCGGCCAATTCGACGGTCTGTTTTTCCTTGGGGATCACCGAAGTCGATCCCGCCCGTTTCGATCTCTTGTTCGAGCGTTTCATCAGCCCCGACCGCAATGAGCCGCCCGACATCGACGTCGATTTCGAGCATGAGCGGCGCGAGGAGGTCATCCAGTACATTTACGCGCGCTATGGCCGCGAGCGGGCGGGGCTGGCCAGCGCGGTGACGACCTATCGCGCCCGCTCGGCGATCCGCGAGACGGCCAAGGTGTTCGGCCTCTCGGAGGATGTTGTCGTCGCGCTCAATGGGCAGAGCTGGGGCCGCGAGGACGCCGCGCCCGCGCCGCCGGGGCTCGACCTCGGCGATCCGAACCTCGCCTTGAGCTTGAAGATGGCGCAGGAAATATCGGGTTTTCCTCGCCATCTCACCCAGCACAGCGGCGGCTTCGTCATCACCCGCGACCGGCTCGACGAGGTCGCCCCGATCATGAACACCGGCATGGAGGATCGCACCGCGATCGAATGGGACAAGAACGATCTCGACGCGCTCGGGCTGCTGAAGATCGACGTGCTGGCGCTCGGCATGTTGACCGCGCTGGCTAAGGGTTTCGGCCTGCTCGAAAAGCATTACGGCCAGCGGTTGCGGCTCTCGACCCTGCCGGCGGAAGAAGCTTGCGTCTATGCGATGATCCAGCGCGCCGACACGATCGGGGTGTTCCAGATCGAGAGCCGGGCGCAGATGTCGATGCTGCCGCGCCTGAAGCCGGCGGAGTTCTACGATCTCGTCATCGAGGTCGCCATCGTGCGCCCCGGCCCGATCCAGGGCGACATGGTGCATCCCTATCTGCGTCGCCGGCAGGGGCTGGAGCCGGTCGAATTTCCCAAGCCCGAGCTGGAGGCGGTGCTCGGGCGCACGCTCGGCGTGCCGTTGTTTCAGGAGCAGGCGATGAAGATCGCCATTCTGGCCGGTTTCACCCCCGCCGAGGCCGACAAGCTGCGCCGGGCGATGGCGACCTTCCGCCGCGTCGGCACGATCCAGACCTTTCGTGATCGCATGATCGCGGGGCTGGCCGCCAAGGGCTATGCGCGTGAATTCGCCGAGCGTTGTTTCCGCCAGATCGAGGGATTTGGCGAATATGGCTTCCCCGAGAGCCACGCGGCGAGCTTCGCGCTGCTGGTCTACGCCTCGTGCTGGATGAAATGCCGCTATCCCGACGCCTTCCTCGCCGCGATGCTCAACAGCCAGCCGCTCGGCTTCTACGCCCCGGCGCAACTGGTGCGC
>JAJYDD010000391.1 GCA_021777795.1 Pseudomonadota bacterium
GCCGGTCTCGACGTCGCCAGTCAACATCGTATCGATCCCTTCGCGCAGAAGGGCTTCCGCGAATTCTGGGTCGTCGGTGACCCGGTGCTGTACGAGTTCCTTGAAGCTTTTGGTCAGAGCCATCCTCGCCTCCGTCATTTCGGGCGCGGCCGTCGCCGCTTGTAATCGGCCCAGTTCGCCTGCGCGGCCTCGATGTCGCGTTGCTGTCGCTGTTTGGTCCCGCCCGTCAGCAAGATGACCAGCGCGTCGCCGTCGCGACCGAAATACACCCGGTATCCTGGTCCCCAATCGATCCGGTACTCCAGCACGCCCTCCCCAACCCGCTTGGCGTTCGACAGGTTGCCCTGTTCGAGCCGGGCGAGCGCGACCGCCACTTTGGCCGCCGCCGGCGCATGAAGTCCGGTGAACCATTCTTCGAACGGGCTAGCCTCGTCACCGGTGACGTAATAGCGCAATTCGAGCATCACTTCAGGTAACACATGCGTTACCTGAATGCAAGGGTCATGAGGCGTATCGTCCCGCAGGGGGCCGAGCTGTCGTGAACGGAGCCGAGCGCGCACCGCCCTGTCGGGCTTCCCTCGCTGACGCAGGAGCATCCCGGCGCCGAGTCGCGGCGATAAGCATAAGTTACGATCATGGAGAGCGCTCTCCGCGGAAGGGAACGAGTTGATCGGTAATTAAGATCTTCAACCGTCGCTCAGCCCGTCGCCGCCAAGGGCTCTCCCTTTAGCCGAAGACCCAGCGCCTTCAGGTCCTCGTTCCAATCGTCGGCGCGCGGTCGCGATCTCGCATAGGTCATCGATGCACCTTGAGCGATCGCGCGAATACGCTCCGCATAGACTTCGCCCTGTCGGTTGTTGTCCGTCGCTGCGACCAGATGCACGTGTCGATGGCCCAGAACGCGAAATATGTCTTCCGTGGCCGGCGACCATCCGCCGCCGGTGCTGACATAAGCCGTGGCGGGGCGCCGCGCCTCGATCGCGGCGAGACTCATGGCGTCAATCGCCGCCTCGGTGATGCAGACGCGCGGCGCATCCGCCGGTCCGATGTAAAACAGCCCTTTGGCGCCGCCGGTCGCGAACCCACGCCACGCGGGGCCGCGCTCCTCCCAGCCGGTGACGGCGCCGTCCCGATTGACATGGGCGGCCCACAGGCTGCCGCGCGGCCCCTCGCGCAGCACATCCGCGTCGATGGCTTCCTGGATGACGTCGGCGGGCAACATGCGCGTCTCGGTGAGATAGCGCCATGCGGGCGAACCCGGATGGGGCGCCCCACGATGCCGCCAACGCTCGGCGACAGAGGCGAGAGGAACGGCTCTCGGCGCCTGTCGCCAGACGGGCGCGGTCGGAACGAATCCGACGAGATCGGCGATACGCTCGAACGCGCCAAGGAAACTGCCGGCGCCGAGATGTTCGGCTAGCAAGAATACGTCCCCCTTGGCGGCCGACAGCGGATCGAACCAGCCGCGCCCTTCGTGGATGACGATGACGATCTCGGCGACGCGCCGATATTTGATCGCGCGCCGGGTGCTTTCGCGGGTGTCGACTTTCCAGCCTTCCGCCTCGAGGAGCGCCGGGCAGCGGACTTTCTCCCGCAGATCTTCGATATCTTGTCTATCCATGGACTCATGCCGGGTTCGCCGTAGGCGTCGCCGGCCCCTTCTTTGGTTGATCTCATTTGTCGCGGATTTTCCGGGAACGACGCCAACCCGCCGCGAAGCCCGGCGCCTGCAAGGGCGCGGTGACAAGAAAGCCGGAAACAGAATGCGTCGCAGCGGCGAAGCCTCCCTTGCGGGCGACGCGGCGCAAGCGGCAATTTCGCAAATCCAGTCCTGTCGGGGCTTCGGCCCACGCTCACCAAGATCTGGCTTTTCGAACTTCGTCGCCCCCGCGTTTGGGGGGACAGGGGCGTAATCCCTCGGCGATGGCGTTGGCCGCCGTGAACCCGGCCACGGCCAACTGGAATCCGCGCCAGTTCTGCGATATGCGTCTGCCGGGGCGGTACGCGCCGCCCTGGGGCGTGGAAACCCCTACGAGCGGTTTGGCGTCGGCCGATGCGACGCCACACTCCTTGACCTTATGGTCGGGGGGCCTGTGGCGTATGCAACAGGTTCACCCGAACTAAAGGCCATAGGGCCGTCTCGTACGGTTTCCAACTCCCCGATCACCAAGAGTCGGAGTGGGATCGTTTGCGGGGGCGCACCGCAGACACGCTCTCTTTCGGGGAGGAGGCGTTGAGTCCATTCCACGATCCGAGCCTTGAGGCTCTGGAAGCCCGTGCGCGCGCGGCTCACCGCGCCTATATTGAAGCGCTGGGCCTTCTGGAGGTCGTCCGGCGTCAGGCGACCTGCGCCGCCTGCGGTTGTCATGACGTTTCCGAAGCGGAGCATCAACGCCTTTACGACGACGCCGAGGCCGAGAAAGAGCGGCGCCGAATCACGTTTCGCGACCTCTGCGACCGGCTCGGTTATGTCGTCGTGGAACCGAATATCGGTCTTTGTCCCGAGGACGCCTCGGACTGCCCCGTATCTCGGCCATAGGCCGCAGGCGACCAAGCCGCACTCGGCGAACATAGCGGTCGCCTTCGGCCGCGCGGTTCGGATATCGCGTCGGAAACGAAGGGTCATTTGCGCGCCGGCGGCGCAATGGTCATTTGTGACCATAGCTCGATGATCCCCGCCATGTTTTCCTTGGGGTCCATTGTCTCCGCTGAGGTCTCTGCGATGCTTCTGGCGATACCGGGCGCCGACGTCAGCCGGCGCACGGCTCTGATGGAAAACGTCCTTCGTTTCCGTCACGCCATCTTCGTTGAAGAAAAGGGCTGCAACGATCTGCAGCGGCCAGACGGCCTCGAAAGGGACCCGTTCGACGACGAGCGCGCCGTTCATCATGCCTGCCTGCGCGATGACGAGATCGTCGGCTACCAGCGCTTGCGGCCGACGACGCGGCCGCATCTCCTCACCGACGTAGTTGGCGACCCTTTCCGCCCGCGACCGCCGAGAGGGCCACGGATCCTGGAGTGGACGCGCTTTTGCGTCGCGCCGGGCTGGCGAGATTTCCGCCGCCGTCCGGATGGCCCTTTCCTGGAACTGGCGCAAGGCGTCGTCGAATGGGGGCTGGCGCGTGGGATCGACACCGTGACGGTCGTCATCGATCGGCGCCTGATGGTCATCGCCATGCAGCTGCGTTTTTTCGCGCGACTGTTGGGATTCCCGAAGCGGATCGGGCGCGACGAGGGGGTCGCGCTGCGCATGTCCTTCAATCGCGAAACGCTGGAGACGATCCATGAGGCGCGCGGCTGCAGCCGCCGGCGCGTGGCGGAGAGCGCGCTCGACGCGGCCGCGTGACGGGCGCACCCGGTTTATTTGGAGGCATGCATTTTGATCCGTTTTTCTGACGCGCAAGCGGTCGCGCAGGCGCTTCACGATCGATACGAGCACGCCCGCGCGGTCACTTTGATCGCTCGAATATTGCAGAAGGCGCTGTTCGGCGGGCGCGCGGACGAGGTCGTGTTCTGGGCTCTGGTCTATGCCCATTATTGCGGCGACGATCTCCTCGCTTCGGTCGACAAGCAGCTCGACGCTTTTGCGCCTTTCATCCTTCGCGATCCCGCGAAGTAGCCCTAACGCGCCTTGCGGCTTCCGGGGGCTTCCCACAGTCTTTCGAAAACCTCCCCAAGCAGGCTCTCGTCGGCCGGCCAGGGAACGTCTCCTTACAGACATCTATTTTCGCAGGATTTTTGTCCAAAATCCGGCGCCCCCTTTTCGGAAATCCTGCTTAGCTCCTCCGCTGATGCGGCCGGGCCTACACGCCATTCGCATCGACGATGACGCTGGCGTCGGAGGCCGTCGGCGGATTGGCGGCGATTCCTCTCGTGGTTGGAAAATCCCCTGGCCCGGTCGGCGTCTGGGCGCAGACCGTCGACGTCTGTCCGGTAAAGCAGGAGGCGTCGTAGCCGGCGCCGCGAATGAGGTACGAGCACACGCTGACCCCATTGCCGTCCTTGACGTTGTTGGCGTTGCAATTGCCGCTCGCGGCGTAGTTGGCGAGCTTTCCGCCCTTCCCGCAACCGAACTGGCAGGCCATCAGGATGGCCGATTGGTCGATGGTCGCGCATTGGCCGCCGGAACAGACTTGCTGGCCGACGAGGGACGTCAGGCCATTGCTCTGCGCCTGCGACCAGGAGTTTTGCTCGTATCGGGTCCAGGCGGCGGTCTGGGCCTGCGGGCTGCTGAGAAAGCCCTGGGCGCTGCCGCCGTAATATTGCTGGAAAGTTCCGGGGCAGAATTGGAAGGCCCCGAGACAGCCGTAGGGGTTGACCGAGTTCCAGTTTCCCTCGCTGGAAGAGACCTTGGCGGCGAAGTCGGCGCAATTGCCGGGGATGCCGGCGGCGGCAA
>JAJYDD010000392.1 GCA_021777795.1 Pseudomonadota bacterium
GCAAGCCCTTGCGAAGGCCAAATGTCAGTGGGAAAAAAGGAAGGGGGCCCCTCGCCGGAGGAAAGCGAGGGGCCGAGCGCCCTGAAAGCTCCTGCAACAGGAACTCCCGCGCCGCACGATCATTTTGCGGAAGCCGGGCGGCCTTTGCAAGCGGGCGCGGTTCAAAATGCCGTTAGGTCGCCTCAGCCGCCGGGGCAGTCCTTCAACGCCTTATCGATGGCCTGGCTGAAGCCGCTGAGCGAATAGGTGTCGGTCGTCCTGTGGCCTTTCCTTGCGGCGGCCTTGATGACCAGATCGGACCCCTTGCGCATCTCGTCGATCACCTTGCCCTCTTCGGCGGGGTTTTTGATCCAGAGATCGCTGCCTTTCGGCGCAAGGTCGAAAGTCGCGTCGCCAATCGTCACCGTGGGGACAAAAGCGGCTTGCGCTTCGCCTTTCTTACCCCGCTTCTCGTGCTTCTTCTCTTTCACTTCGCCGCTGACGGCGACGTCGAAGCCCATGACGAACGAGATTTCGTTGCGCACGTGTTCTGCCGGACGCTCGGAGATGAAAGCGTAAGCCTTCGCCAACTTGGGGTCGTCGGGCTCGCGGCTTTTTGGTTCCGAGAGCAGGTAGCATATTTTCGATTTTCCAGAAGATGTATGATAGACCTTCCAGTCGCCATAGGCGCCGACGAGGGCGGGCTTGGAGGAGACTTCCTTCGTCTTTTCCTTGTCTCGTCTCGCCGCCGACGCATCGACCGCGCCGGCGATGAATACGGCGCAAGCGAGCAACGACGCAGCCAATTTCATTGGCGAGCTCCCCATTTTGGATTCAGGACCGCTCCCCTGCGCCGGGAAGCGGGCGAAAATCGGATCGGCCCGGGTTCCGTACCGAGCGGCCTCGGGTTAGCTTGGGATAGGTTAATGAAAATTGAGTAAAGCTGGTGAACGCTTGTAAAGCTTTGATCTGCGAATCCCTCGACGGCCCCGCCGGATTGCGGGTGCGCGACGTCGCCGCGCCGGTCGCTGGGCCGGGCGAAGTGGTTGTCGAGGTCGCCTTCGCGGCGCTCAACTTCTTCGACACGCTCATCACCCAGGGAAAATACCAGACGCGGCCGGCGCCGCCTTTCTCGCCCTGCGGCGAATTTTCCGGCCACATCACGGCTCTCGGGGCGGGCGTGGAGGGCTTTGCGATAGGCGAGGCGGTGTTCGGCAGCATGTCCTACGGCGCCGCGCGCGGGCTGATCGCCGCTCCGGCGGCGCGGCTGGCTCGCGTGCCGTCGGGGCTGTCGCTGGAACGCGCGGCGGGTCTGTCGATCGCCTACGGGACGACGATGCACGCCTTCGCGCAGCGCGCGGCGCTCAAGGTCGGCGAAACGCTGGTCGTGCTCGGCGCCTCGGGCGGTGTGGGGCTGGCGGCGGTCGAGATCGGCGCCTTGATGGGCGCGCGGGTGATCGCCTGCGCCTCCTCGGCCGAGAAAGTCGCGCTGGCGCTGGCGCATGGCGCGTCCGAGGGGATCGATTATTCCACCGCCGACCTGCGCGCGGAACTGAAGCGGCTCGCGCCCGAGGGCGTCGATGTCGTCTACGACCCCGTCGGCGGCGCGCAAACGGAGATCGGCTTGCGGGCTTTGCGCTGGCAGGGCCGGCTCTTGGTCATCGGCTTCGCCTCCGGCGAGATCCCGCGCCCGCCGCTCAACCTCGCGCTGGTCAAAGGCGCCGACATTCTGGGCGTCGAATGGGCGAAGTTCGCGGCCGCCGAGCCTGACGAGAATCGCGTCAACATGTCGCGCGTGGCGGAATGGGCGGCGGCCGGCAAGCTCGCGACCCACATTCACGCGATCCACGATCTCGCTGATTTCCAAGCCGCTTTCGCCGAGATCGCCGAGCGCCGGGCGGCGGGAAAGGTGTTGCTGAGGCTTCAGGGATAGTTCATACCTGATGAATTATCTTGAAGTTCATGTTGCGGTGCACAATATGCCGCCTGGGAGGCGCCCTGGAGCGAACTGGGATTTCGCCATGACTGAGACCAATCCGAACCCGCCCGCCGCCGACATCCGTCGGCTTTGGCGCTCGGACCTGCCCGATTTCCGCGACCATCTGCTGCGGCTCGACGACAATTCGCGCCACCTGCGGTTTGGCGGCGGCGTGTCCGACGCATTCCTGCGTCAATACGCCGAGCATTGTTTCGGCAAAGGGGATCTCGTCTTTGGCGCCTTCGTCGATGGCCAGTTGCGTGGCGCGGCGGAATTGCGCTCGAACGAGGCGATCTGGAGCGAACAGGCGCCGTTCAATCGCCATATCCACGCCGAGGCCGCTTTCAGCGTCGAGGACGGTTATCGCAAGCGCAAAATTGGCGAAAAACTGTTCCGCCGCATCACCGAGGCCGCCCGCAACCACGGGGTCGAGGTGATCGAGATCGTCTGCTTGCCGGAAAATAGCGCCATGCGTCGGCTGGCGGCCAAGTTCAAGACGGAATTCGTTTTCGACAACAGCCAGTTGCTCGGCAAGCTGACCGCCCGGCGGCCGACGCCGTTCTCGATGATGCGCGAAGCCGCGCATGATTTCACCGATTTCGGCGCGGCCGTCTTCGACGCGCATTTGCGCGCGTTGCGGATGGGCGCGGCGGCTTAGGGGCCATAGGGCAGCGGCGGCGCGCGCAACAGGTCGCGCCCCGCCTCCAGCGTCAGAACGCGCTCGGGCTTCCCACGGCGGCCGACCGCGAGATCGCCGAGTGGCTCGACCGAGCGAAAGAACTGCGCCTCATCGGCGTCGCGCCCGTTGCTTAGAGCGCGGATGACGAGGGCGGTTTCGCCGATCCTGCGGCGCGTGTCGCAGGCGAAGGCGAAGCCACGGGGATCGCCGCCCATCGCACAGACCGGGACTTTCGGCCCCAGCGCCACGCCGACGCGCCCGCCAAGGCGCCAATTCTCTATCAGGGCGAATTGCGCGCCGGAGCGCGCGTAGGCGGCGCGCAAGCCGGCGGCGGGAAAATCATACATGCCCGCCGTCGGGTCGCGCACGCCTCGAATCGTGATCGGCCCCAGCAGAACCGCGCTGAGATAGAGCGCGAAGATCACCAAGGCCAGGGCTGCGGACGCGCCGCCGAATCGGGCGAGAAAGCGCGGGCTGCGCTCGCAGAGCCATTGGCCCGCCAGGGGAAAAGCGAACAGCCAGCCGGAATTCCACCAATGCGAAATCGGCCTCTGGCCGAGCAACGGCATCAGCGCGAACAGCGCCATCGCGGGCAGCGCCTGCCAGAGCAGGAAGCGCTCGGGCGAGCCGGCGTCGCGGCGCAGGGCGCGCCAAATCCCGCCGAGAACGGGGACCAGCAGCCACGGCGTTATCGACGCGACCTGTGCGCCAAGCGATTCAAGGATTTGGCCTATCGCCTTGCCGTTCAACGTGAGCTTGCGCGCCGCACGGGAGGATTGGAAAGCGAGCGAAACCCAGCCGTGCTCGGCGTTCCAAATCAGCGCCGGCGCGAGGCAGGCGAGCCCCAGCGCCGCGCCCACATAGGGCCGGGGATCGGCGAGCCGTCGGCGATCGCGCGGCGAGCCCAGGAAAAAGCCGAGGAGGCCGAAGGGGACGAAAATCGCCGAATATTTACTCAGACCCGCCAGACCCAGCGCGAGCCCGACGCCGAGCCACAGCGGCGTCTCGCGCCCTGGCGGCCCGTAGACGATTTCCGCCGCCGCCAGCACGCCGAGCGCCGAAAAAGCGAGCAGCGGCGGGTCCGGCATGATGTAGCCGTCGGGATAGACGAGGAAATAGGCGCTGGCGTTGAAGACGAACACCGTCCACCAGCCGGCGGCGGACGAGAACAGCCGCCGGGCGAGCAGGAACAAGGCGAGACTCGTCAACAGGTTGAAGCCCAGGAACGGCAGCCGCGCCGCGCGCCCCTCGCCGAAGGTGGCCGTCCAGGCGGTCAGAATCCATTGGTGCAGCGGCGGGTGGTCGAAATACGACAGCGACAGCTTGCGCGAGATCGCCACGACATAGGCCTCGTCGTCGCAAAAGCCGGTGGCGAAGATCGAGACGAGCCGCAAGGCGAGCGTCGCGGCGAGGAAGAAGAGGATGGGGCGTTGGTACGCGGATCGGGTGTTCAAGCTCGGCTCGATGTTGGGTCCGCGCCGGGCCTAGCCGCGCTTGCCGCGCAAGGCAAACGGCGCGGCGGCGCGAAACGGCCTCTGCCGCCCGCTGGCGCTCGATCTGATCGACAGCCGCGCTACTTCTCGTCCAGCGCCAGCACCGCCTCCCAGTCCCGCGGCGCGCCCTGCGCCGCCAATTCGCCGAAGCGACGGGCGTTGAAGCGATAAAGTCCGCGAATCGGCTCCGGCGCCTGCGCCTCCAAGGTGCGCGCCGCCTCGCGCGCGGCGGCGAAGTCGCCTCGGCGGTAAAGGGCCA
>JAJYDD010000393.1 GCA_021777795.1 Pseudomonadota bacterium
ATCGTGGTAGGCTTCCTGTTCCTGCTGGCGCGGCGATTGCCCGAGCCCTATCGCTTCAAGGGCGCCTATGCGCTTGTGGCGACGGCGGTGACGGTGGTGGTCGTCGTCTTCGGCGTCGTCTCGGGGGTCGCGGGCATTTGGGGCTGAGCCGACGGCTTGGCCGCGCAGCTTCATGCGGGCTAGGATAAGTCCCGCGCCGCGCAGAGAATCGTCATGAAACCTTCATCCCGGCTTCTCGCCTTCGCCGCCGCGGGGGAGGATCGCGCCAAGCCCGCGCCGCTGACGGTGAGTTTCGTCAGCCAGAAGGGCGGCGTCGGCAAGAGCACGCTGGCGCGGCTGTTCGCGGTCGGCGCCGCGCATCGCGGGCTGAAGCCGCTGCTGGCCGATTTCGACCTGGAGCAACTCACCTGCGTCGAGTGGAACGCCATCCGCCTGCAAAACGCCGTCGAGCCCGACATTGACGCGCGCGCCTTCAAGAGCCTGAAGAAGTTGCGCAAGAATGAAGCCCAGGCCGGCATCGTCATCGCCGACACGCGCGGCCTCGCCGACGATCTCGCCCATGAGATCGCCGAGGACAGCGATGTGGTGTTCCTGCCGACGGGCGCCTCGGGCGACGATCTGCGCCCGACGCTGGCGCTGGCGCGAAAGCTCGCCAAGCACGGCGCGGAAGGGCGGCTGGTCGTGGTGCTGTCGAAGGTCGGGCGCTCGGAGGCGCAGTTGCAGAAGGCGGTGGAGGCGGTCGCCGTCGCCGGCTTCGAGCTTTTGCCGGAATATTGGCCGCAGCGCGACGGCTTCCAGAGCGACCTTGACCTCGGCCGGGCGGGGCGCGAGGCGCGCAACCCCTATTTGCGCGAGACGGCGGAGAAGATGGAGGCGGCCCTGTTCGCGCGCGCTGAGCGCGCCCGGCCGCGCTGATGGCGGCGCGCTCCGGCAGCGCCGATCTGCCGTTGCACGGCGGCCGCGTGCCGGCCTGGCTTGGCCAGCGCATGACCCGGCTCGGCGCCGTCATTTCCGAGGCGATCGTCATCGAATACGGCCGCGACGAATTTCTCGCCCGGCTCGCGCATCCCTTTTGGTTCCAGTCCTTCGGCGCCGTGATGGGTATGGATTGGCATTCCTCGGGGATCACGACCTCCGTGCTTGGCGCGCTCAAGCGGGGCTTGAGCGACCGGGGGCTGGGGCTGCATGTGTGCGGCGGGCGCGGCGCGCACTCGCGCAAGACCCCGGGGGAGCTTGTCGCCATCGGCGAACGCGTCGGCTTCGACGGCGCGGCGCTGGCGGATGCGAGCCGGCTGGTGGCCAAGGTCGACAGCGCGGCGGTGCAGGACGGGTTCGATCTCTATCTGCATGGCTTCGTCGTCGCCGACGACGGCCATTGGGTGGTGGTGCAGCAGGGCATGAACGGCGACGCCCGGCAGGCGCGGCGCTATCACTGGCTGTCGGAGGGGCTGAAGAGCTTCGTCGAGACGCCGCATTCCGCCATCGACGGGCCAGGGCAGGGCGTCATCGTCAACCTCACCGACGCGCGGGCGGCGGCGGCGCGCAAAGGCGCGGTCGACGTGCTCGCCGATCTCGGCCCGGACGGGGTCGCGCGGGCGCTGGGCGAGGCGGAGGATTCGCAGCCGCTGCTGCCGCATCTCATCATGCCCGCCCGTCATGACGTGCGGGCGCAAGACATCGTCGGCCGGCGCCTGCGCGGCAATCTCGCCGCCGCCGCCGACCGGGGGCCGAAGGATTTCGCGGCGCTGCTGCAAGTGCCCGGCGTCGGCGCGCGCACCGTGCGGGCGCTGGCGCAGGTCGCCGAGATCGTCCACGGCGCACCCTATCGCTTCTCCGATCCCGCGCGTTTCTCGGTCGCGCACGGCGGCAAGGACCGCCATCCGTTCCCGGTGCCGCTGAAGGTGTACGACCGCACCATTTCCGTCATGAAGGCGGCGGTGCAAAAGGCGCGGCTCGGCGCGACGGAGGAACTCGACGCTCTGCGCCGGCTCGATACGCAGGCGCGGCGGTTGGAGGCTGAGGCGGACGGGCCTTCGGTGGATGCGCTGTTCGCGCAGGAGCGGGCGCGCTCGCATGATTACGGCGGCCGCAGCGTGTTCGGCTTCGAGCCGCCGCCGCAGCGCCGCTCACGGGGCGGCTGAAGCGGCGCCGAAGCGGTGCAGGCCCGAGCCGTTCGCCTTCAACCAGACCTCCGCCCGGTCGGTCTCGGGGAACAGCCGGCGCGTCAGGGTCCAGAACAGCGGCGAATGGTTCATGTGGACGATATGGGCGACCTCGTGGGCGGCGAGATAATCGAGCACATAGGGCGGGGCGAGGATGAGCCGCCAGGAGAAATTGAGCGCCGCCGAGGACGAGCAGGAGCCCCAGCGGCTCGTGGTGTCGCGCAGCGCGATGCGGCGCGGCTTGACGGAAAGCGCCGCCGCATGGCGGGCGACGGCGGCTTCGAGATCGCGCCGCGCCTCGCGCTTGAGGTAATCGGCGACGCGGCGCGCCACATGCGCGGCCTCGCCGGCGACGCAGATCGCCTCCGCCTCAAGCCAGACGACGCCGCGCATGTTCGGCCGGTGGACGATGCGATGCTCGACCCCGCGCAGCGGCACGGTCTCGCCGGGCGCGAAGGCGATCGGCTTTGGCAGCCGCGCGAGGCGGACGCCGATCCAGGCGGCGTGGCGCTCGGCGAAGTCGCGGGCGGCTTTGAGCGTGCCGCGCGCGGGCATGGTCAAGAGTACGTCGCGCGAGGCGGCGCGGACGCGCAGAGTGTAGCGCCGCGAGGTCGCGACCCGACGCAGCGCGACGCGGTAGATCTCGCCAGCATGGGCGATCTCGATCTCGGACGCCGGCCGGCGGTCGAACAGGGAGAGCATGGCGGGCGAGGTTAAGCGGCGGCGGGGTGATTCGCCAGGGCGATGAGGGCGGTTTTCCGCTTAGCCGAGCGCGGGTGCAAAGCCATTTCCGAATCGTGCGGAAACAGGGGCTTGGCTGTCATTTTCTGCACCCTTCGGGGGCTGTCGCGCTAGGAGCTTTGGATCTATATTTATCACTAAAAATATGTATAATTAGACTCCAAAGACGCCTAGCCCCCCTCACATCCCCATCACCTTCCTCAGTGACGCCTCGATCTGGCCGCCGCAATAGGCCTCGCCATAATCATGGCGCGCCTTGGCGGCGAGCTTGGCGAGCGCCGGCAAAGCGGCGACGCGCCGCGTCAAAGCCGCCGTCAGCGGCGCGGTCTCGTCCAGCATGGCCTGGAGCGCGGGGAAACGCTCGCCCATCGTCGACCACAGCGTCGCGGTCACGATGTCGGCGATTCCCGGCTGCTCGCCGAAAAAGTAATCACCGCCGCGCCGGCGCGCGGTCTCCTCGAACAGGCTCATCCATTTGGCCAGACGCGGCTGGAACGCCTTCCAGCGCGGCTTGGTCCACATCAGCCGGCCGCCGTCGAGCGTGAGGTCGTCGATCACATCGACGGCGTCGGCGGTGATCTTGATGCTGAGCGCGCGCGAGGCGGGGTCGGGCGGCAGCAGGTTCAGCGTCTCGCCGAGATAGAGCAGGATCGCCGAGGTTTGCGACAGCGCGACATCGGCTTTCTTGTCGATCAGCACCGGCGGCCCCATGAAGGGCGCGGGCATTTGCGCCAGCGGGCCGTCTTTCAGCTTGGCGATCGCCGCGCCGTCGTGCTCGCGCCAGCTTTTGCCGGCATAGGCGAGCACCGCGCGCACGAACTGGCCGCGAAACGGGATCGGCCAGTAATAGAGATCGTAATCGCTCATCGGGAACCTCCGTTCAGGCGCAGATCGAACGCCGGCGCCGGTTTCAACAGCCTCGGCAGGCCGGCGGTCACGGCGACCACAGCGTCGCAGGCGGCAGCCAGCGCCTGATTGGCGCGGCCCTGCCCATCCTGGAACTGGCGGCCGAGTTTTGAGGGCGGGACGATTCCCTGCCCGACCTCGTTGGAGACGAAGACCACCGGTCCCGCCAGCGTCGGGACGAGTGCGGCCAGTTCGGCGATCGCCGCCTCCATGTCGCGCTCGGCGAGCAGGATGTTGGTGAGCCACAGCGTTATGCAATCGACGACGACCGCGCGTCCCGGCCGCGCCTCCGCTTCCAGCGTCTGCGCCAGTTCCAGCGTTGTCTCGCGCGTCGTCCAGCCGGCGCCGCGCTCGGCTTGATGGCGCGCGACTCGGGCGGCCATCTCGGCGTCGAGGGCTTGCGCCGTGGCGATCATCACCCGTTTGGGCGCGCTCGCCTCGGCGAGGGCCAGCGCATAGCGGGTCTTGCCGGAGCGGGCGCCGCCGAGGACGAGAACCGTGCGAGCAGCGAGAGGCCCCTCGCCCCGCAAGCGGGGGAGAGATGGCGCGTCGCTCACTTCTTCTCCTTCGAGGGTAGC
>JAJYDD010000394.1 GCA_021777795.1 Pseudomonadota bacterium
CGAGGCTGGAGCAGGCGATCCGCGCCTATCAATTCATGGAGGGCCTGACGCCCGACGGCTATGCGAGCCCGGCTTTGCTGGCGCGCCTGAAGGCGCCCTCGTGAGCCGCCGGCTCGCCGTTGCTCTCTTGGCGGCGTGTCTCATCGCCGGCCCCGCCGGCGCCCAGGAGGGCGGGCTCGGCGGCTTCTTCTCGCACCTGTTCGGCGGCCCGCCGCAGCCGGCGCCGTCGTCGCGGCCGTCCGAATCCTCGCCCTCGCCGCGCCCGTCCTCCACGCACCGGGCGCGCAAGCGCGCCGCCCAGCGCGAACGGCGCGAGCCGGTGGCCTCGGCCACGCCGTCGCCGACGGCGAGCAAATTCGTCTATGTGCTCGGCGACAGCCTCGCCATCGAAGCCGCCGACGGCATGCTCGAAGACCTCCGATCGCATCCCGACATCGGCGTCATCGACCGCGCCCGCGACGCCTCGGGTCTGGTGCGCGACGATTACTTCGATTGGGCCAAGGCCGCGCGCGACCTCCTCGCGCCCCATGACACGCCCGTCAAGGGAAAGGCGGCCAAGGAAAAGGAGGCCAAGCCGCAGAAGCCGAAAGTCGATTTCGTCGTCGTCATGCTCGGCATCAACGACATGCAGGCGATGCGCGACGGCAAGGACTATGTCGATCCGCTGACCGACCGCTGGAAGACGCTTTACGCCCAGCGCATCCAGGCGGTCGTCGCGCCGCTCGTCGCCGCCCATGTGCCGGTGATCTGGGTCGGCCTGCCGCCGATGCGCAGCGACAAGTTCAACGGCGACATGATCCAGCTCAACCAGCTCTTCAAGGACAATTCCGAGCGCGCCGGGGCGAAGTTCATCGACATTTTCGACGATTTCGCCGACCAGAACGGCGGCTTCGACGCCTATGGCCCCAATATCGAGGGCCAGAAGGCGAAATTGCGCGGCCCCGACGGCATCCATCTCACCGCCGCCGGCGGCAAGAAGCTCGCCCATTTCATCGATTCCGATGTGCTGGCGGCGCTGGGCGACGCCGGCGAGACGCCGCCAGCCCCCGGCGAGATCGCCGCGCTGCCGCCCGACATCGGCAAGGCCGCCGACGACATCAACGAGCAGATCCGCCGCGAAATGGGCCTGCCGGCCGCCCATCTCTCCGCGCCGGCGCCCAGGCCCGAGGCGGGGCCGGTCGCCTCGCTCGCCGCGCGCCCGAGTTCCCCCGGCGCGGCGCTGGTCTCGACCGCCACCGCCGCGAGCGGCGACGCCCTGCGGCTGCTGCGGCGCGGCGAGCCGCCGCCCGCCGAGCCCGGCCGGGCCGACGATTTCACCCGCTAAAACAGAAAATACCTTTGCGCCATGCTGAGCTTTTCGGCGGGCTCGCAGGTCAGCAGCACGCCGTCGGCGGTGACGGCGTAGGTCTCGGGATCGACGGTGATCTTCGGCGTCGCGCCATTGTGGATGAGGCTCGCCTTGCCGATGCCGCCGCGCGTGTTCTCCACCGCCACCAGCGACTTCGACACCCGCAGCTTGGCCTCAAGCCCCGCCGCCACCGCCGCCGCCGAGACGAAGGTCAGCGAGGTCTGCGTGCGGGCGCGCCCGTAGGAGCCGAACATCGGGCGATAATGCACCGGCTGCGGCGTCGGGATCGAGGCGTTGGGATCGCCCATCGCCGCCGCCGCGATGGCGCCGCCCTTGATGACGAGATCGGGCTTAACGCCGAAGAAGGCTGGCGTCCACAAAACGAGATCGGCGAGCTTGCCCTTCTCCACCGAGCCGATGTGGCGCGAGACGCCATGCGCGATGGCGGGGTTGATGGTGTATTTGGCGATGTAGCGTTTGGCTCTGAAATTGTCGGCCCGCCCGTCGCCCTCCAGCGGCCCGCGCTGGCGCTTCATCTTGTCGGCCGTCTGCCACGTGCGGATGATGACCTCGCCGACGCGGCCCATCGCCTGGCTGTCGGAGGACATCATCGACAGCGCGCCGATGTCGTGCAGTATGTCCTCGGCGGCGATGGTTTCCTTGCGGATGCGGCTTTCGGCGAAGGCGAGATCCTCGGGGATCGCGCCGTCGAGGTGATGGCAGACCATCAGCATGTCGAGATGTTCGTCGAGCGTGTTCTTGGTGAACGGCCGCGTCGGGTTGGTGGACGAGGGCAGCACGTTCGGCAGTTCGGCGACGCGGATGATGTCGGGCGCATGGCCGCCTCCCGCGCCCTCGGTGTGGAAGGCGTGAATGGTGCGGCCCTTGAAGGCTTTGATGGTGTCCTCGACGAAGCCGCTCTCATTGAGCGTGTCGGTGTGGATCATCACCTGGATGTCGTAATCGTCGGCGACGGAGAGGCAGCAGTCGATGGCGGCCGGCGTCGTGCCCCAATCCTCGTGCAGTTTCAGCGCGCAGGCGCCCGCCTCGATCTGCTCGACCAGCGCCTCCGGGCGCGAGGCGTTGCCCTTGCCGGCGAAGCCGAGGTTCATGGCGAAACTGTCGGCCGCCTCGATCATGCGCGCGATATGCCAGGGGCCAGGCGTGCAGGTGGTGGCGAAGGTGCCGGTCGCCGGCCCCGTGCCGCCGCCGAGCATCGTCGTGATGCCCGACATCAGCGCCTCCTCGATCTGCTGCGGGCAGATGAAATGGATGTGGCTATCGAAGCCGCCGGCGGTGAGGATTTTTCCTTCCCCCGCGATGATCTCGGTGCCGGGCCCGATGATGATGTCGACGCCGGGCTGAATGTCGGGGTTGCCCGCCTTGCCGATGGCGGAAATGCGCCCGTCGGTGATGGCGACGTCGGCTTTGACGACGCCCCAGTGGTCGAGGATGACGGCGTTGGTGATGACGGTGTCGGCGGCGCCATTGGCGCGCGTGACCTGCGATTGCCCCATGCCGTCGCGGATGACCTTGCCGCCGCCGAACTTCACCTCCTCGCCATAGGTGGTGAAATCGCGCTCGATCTCGATGAAGAGTTCCGTGTCGGCAAGCCGCACGCGGTCGCCGGTGGTGGGGCCGAACATGTCGGCGTAGGCGGCGCGGGAGAGGCTGGTGCGGGCGTTGCGGGTCATGGGCGGGGTCTCAGGGGACGGGGGAA
This sequence comes from Pseudomonadota bacterium, assembly GCA_021777795.1. GTDB lineage: Bacteria > Pseudomonadota > Alphaproteobacteria > Rhizobiales > Beijerinckiaceae > Roseiarcus. Next base: position 3,069 of record JAJYDD010000394.1, read on the forward strand.
AATGCCGGCGAGTCGAGCGCGTCGCGGTCGAAGGTGGCGGTTGTGGCGCAGCCGCTCTCCTGGTTTATCTCGGCCAAATAATAATCGGCGAAATCGGCTTCGCCGATTCGATACGCCGCCACCGCACGCGCGGCGCATTCGCGATGGGCGATTTCCAAGTCGTCCGCCAACAGGGCCTGTTCGATGAGCTGCGCGATCTCGGGCTTTTTGCGCTTCATGCGGCGCCCGAGCGTCCAAGCGAATTCCGCCAACACGACAGCATTGACGAAACAAACATCTTTGGCCGCATCGGCGGCGAAGCGACGCGCACGGGCGGTTTGATCGGGGTTGTCCTCCACGAACAGACGCAAGAACACGTTGGTGTCGAGACCAATCACTTCGCGCCCTGCCGGCGTATGCGCTCTTCCTGCTCGATCATAGCCTCCCCGACGGCCTCGTCGATCAAGCTCTCAAGATCGGCGCGGGCGTCCCCAATCGTGAAAGCATTCTCCTTGGCGATATCGACGATGCTGCGCCGCTTGCGCGCCGCCATGACGATCTCGCCGTCCGCGCCGCGCTTGAAACGCACGCGGTCCCCCGGCGCCAGATTGAGCGCCTGACGCATGGCGTTGGGCAAGGTGATCTGCCCTTTGCTCGTCACCGTCGTTTCGCCGAAATCCACGATCGCGTCCAAAGTTTCGGATGTCATGGCCCGATCTCCTTACTCATTTCAATGTAAGGAGGGCGCGCGCGCCTTACAACTCACACCTTCCCCATCACCTCACCGCGGAACCCCACCGCCTCGCGTTTGCCGGCGATCGCCACCAGCCGCACCGTGCGCGTCTGGCCCGGCTCGAAGCGCGTCGCGGTTCCCGCCGGTATGTCCAATCGGAACCCGCGCGTCGCCGGGCGGTCGAACTTCAGCGCTGGGTTGGTCTCGAAGAAATGGTAGTGCGAGCCGACCTGGATCGGCCGGTCGCCGGAATTGGCGACATCGAGCGTCACCGTCGCCCGGCCCTCGTTCATCACGATCTCGCCGGGCTCGGCCAGCGTCTCGCCGGGAATCAACTGATCGTCGGCGCCGCGAATCGGGTTGTGGACGGTGACCAGCTTGGTGCCGTCGGGAAAGGTCGCCTCGACCTGGATGTCGTGGATCATCGAGGCGATGCCGTCCATCACCTGATCGGCGGTGATGACATGGGCGCCCGCCTCCATCAGTTCCGCCACCGTGCGGCCATCGCGCGCGCCCTCGACGACGAAATCTGTGATGAGCGCGATCGCCTCGGGGTGGTTGAGCTTGACGCCGCGCTCCAGCCGCCGGCGCGCCA
>JAJYDD010000395.1 GCA_021777795.1 Pseudomonadota bacterium
TCGCCAGTTCTCCAAAGCTCATCGAGGCGTTGCCGCCGAAGACGCGGCCGTCGCGGAACTCAACCTGATCGACCGGCAGGCCCCAGGTCTCGGCGGCGAAGCCCGCCATGCGGGCGCGGATTTGCCCCGCCGCGATCTTGGCCGCCATGCCGTTGATGTCTGTGCCCGACGAGGCCGCCGTCGGCGAGGCGTTCGGCACCTTGGCGGTGTTGGTGGCGGTGATGCGGACGAAATCGAGCGGCACGCCGAACTCCTCGGCGACGACCTGCGCGACCTTGGTGAACAGCCCCTGGCCCATCTCGGTGCCGCCGTGGTTGAGCTGGATCGAGCCGTCGGAATAGACATGCACCAGCGCGCCGGCCTGATTGAGATGGATGAGCGTGAACGAGATGCCGAATTGCACCGGCGTCAGCGCGATGCCCTTCTTGAGGATCGGGCTGCTGGCGTTGAAGGCGCGCACCGCCTCGCGCCGGGCGCGGTAATCGCTGGTCTTCTCAAGCTCGGCGAGGATCGCCGGCATGGTCTCGCAATCCTCTATCCTCTGGTTGTAGGGGGTCACGTCCGCGCCGGGCCGGTAGAGATTGGCGAGCCTGACGTCGAGCGGGTCGCGCCGGGTTTCGCGCGCCACCGCTTCCATCGCCCGCTCGATGGCGATCATGCCCTGCGGGCCGCCGAAGCCGCGAAACGCCGTCATCGAGACGATGTTGGTCTTCAACCGCCGCGACGCCACGCGCGCCACCGGCAGGAAATAGCAGTTGGAGGCATGGAACATCGCGCGGTCAACCACGCCGGGCGACAGGTCCGCCGAACAGCCGCAGTTTGCGTTGAGCTGCACGTCATAGACGCCGACGCGCCCCTCATCGTCGAAGCCGATGCGCCAATCGTCGCGGAAGCCGTGGCGCTTGCCGGTCAGTTCGAAATCGTCGTCGCGGTCGAGCCGCACCTTGCACGGCGCGCTCGTCACATGCGCGCCGAGCGCGGCGATGGCGGCCCAGGCGCAGGCCTGGCTCTCCTTGCCGCCGAAGCCGCCGCCCATGCGCCGCGTCTCCACGGTCACGAACGCGTCGGGAACGCCGAGGATGCGCGCGACGATGTGCTGCACCTCGGTGGGGTCCTGCGTCGAGGCCCAGACCGACATCTCGCGGCCCTCGCCGGGCGCGGCTACGGAAATCTGCCCTTCGAGATAGAAATGCTCCTGGCCCCCGATGGGGAACTTGCCCTCCAGCCGATGCGGCGCGGCCTCCAGCGCCGCCTCGACGTCGCCGCGGCCGAAATCGTAATCTGGCAGCACGCGGGCGCCGCTGACCAGTGCGTCCTCGACGGTGAGCGCGGGCTTGGTCTCGGCGATCTCGATCTTCGCCAGCTTGGCCGCCCGCCGCGCCGCGTCGCGCGTCTTGCCGACAACGGCGAATAGAGGTTGGCCGAAGTACAGAATCTCGTCAGTGGCGAACAGCGGCTCGTCCTTAAAGACGGGCGCGACATCGTTGGCGCCGGGAATGTCGGCCGCCGTCAGCACCGCGACGACGCCGGGCGCGGCGCGCACGGCGTCGAGATCGAGCGCGACGAGCCGGCCCGCCGCCTTGTTGGCCATGCCGATGCCGATGTGCAGCAGCCCCGCGGGCTCGCGCAGATCGTCGATATAGGGGGCGAGGCCGCGCACATGCAGCCGCGCCGAATCGTGCGGATGCGGCTTGTGGACGACCTGGGTTTCGCGCTCCAGCGGCACGCGCTGGATTTCGGTGAGCTTATTCAGCAGCACGGAGGTCTCCCAGGCGCGTCGGCGCGTCGAGGCCAGCCACCTCGGTCAGCGCCCGTTTGACGAGATTGGCCGCGACTTCCGAGCGATAGGCGGCGGAGGCGCGCATATCGGAAAGCGGCTGGAAATCCTTGGCGATGGCCGAGATCGCCGCCGCCCAGCTCGCGGGATCGTCGAGATCGGCGCCGACGAGCGCCGCCTCGCAGGCCGCCGCGCGCTTGGGCGTCGCCGCCATGCCGCCATAGGCGACGCGGGCCGCCGTGACGCGCCGGCCGTCGAGATCGAAGCGGAAGGCGGCCATGACGGCGGAAATGTCCTCGTCGAAGCGCTTGCTGACCTTGTAGGCGCGATAGGCTTGGTGTGGCTGAAGGCGGGGGACATGCAGCGCCCGCACATATTCCGCTGGCCGCCGGTCCTGCTTGCCATAGCCGAGGAAGAACGCCTCCAGCGGCAATTCGCGCAAGGTCGCGCCTTGGCGAAGCTCCACGCGGCCGTCGAGCGCGATCAGCGCCGGGGCGAGATCGCCGATGGGCGAACCATTGGCGATATTGCCGCCGACCGTGCCGCTGGCGCGCACTTGGGCCGAGCCGAAGCGCGACATCAACAGGCCGAGATCGGGGTGGATCGCCGCCAGATGCGGCGTAGCGTCTTCGAGACTCAGACCCGCGCGCAGCGACAGCTGGTCGTCGTCGCCGTCATGTTTGTCAAATCCGGCGATCCGCCCGAGCCAGATGATTTTCGGCAGCCGTTGCAGCCGCTTGGTCACCCAAAGGCCAACGTCGGTCGCCCCGCCGAGCAGCACCGCGTCGGGATGCCCGGCGTAGAGCGCCGCCAGCGAGTCCTCGCTCGCGGGCGCGGCGAAGAATGAAGTCTGGTCGCCGACGAACAGATCGCCGGCCGGCAGCGTCTCCAACGCCGCAAGCCGTGCCGGCGCCTGCCCGGCGAACCGGTCCCCAGGCGCGCCATCGATCACCGACAGCGCCGCATCGACGATCGGCCGGTAGCCGGTGCAACGGCACAGGTTGCCGGCCAGCGCCTCGTTGACGCTCTCCCGGCTCGCCGCCTCGCCGCCGTGATAATGTGCGAACAGGCTCATCACGATGCCCGGCGTGCAGAAACCGCATTGCGAGCCGTGGAAATCCACCATCGCCTGCTGCACCGGATGCAGCGACTCGCCCTGCGCGAGATCCTCCACCGTCAGCAATTCGGCGCCGTCGATCTGGCCTAGCAGCAGAATGCAGGCGTTGACGGGCTCGTAGCTCAGCGCGCCCGCGCGCGGCCGGCTGAGGACAACGGTGCAGGCGCCGCAATCGCCTTCCGCGCAGCCTTCCTTCGTGCCCTTGACGCCCGCCTCCTCGCGCAGCCAGTCGAGCAACAGGCGGTCGGGCGGGAAGCCGGAAAGCGCGACCGTCCGCCCCTTGTGACGAAAGGTGATTTCGCTGCGTTGTGGGTCAGTGCTCATGCGGTCTTTTTCGCGGTTCTTAGCTGCGAAAGCAATTCGCGCGCCGGCGCGTCAACGGTGGGCGATGGCGGCGTCCTTGAACAGCGCCTTCAGGTTATGCGGCTGCGAGCGCCAATAGGGCTTGGGCGCATCCACCATCGCCCCGAGGTTGGCGGCGGCGTGCCAGGGCCAGCGCGGATCGTAGAGCGCGGCGCGCGCGATGGCAATGGCGTCGGCGTCGCCCTCGGCCAGGATCGCCTCGGCCTGCTCCGGCTCGGTGATGAGCCCGACGGCGATGACGGGAACATTGGTCGCCCGCTTCACCGCCCGCGCAAGGGGAACCTGGTAGCCAGGCCCGAGCTTAATCGTCTGCTTCGGCGATACGCCGCCGCTCGACACATGCGTCGCCGCCGCGCCGCGCTTTTCCAATTCGCGCGCCATGACGATCGTCTGCTCGATGTCCCAGCCGCCTTCGACCCAATCGGTCGCCGAAAGCCGCATCCACACGGGTTTTGACGGATCGACCGCCGACCGCACCGCCTCGAACACTTCCAGCGGAAACCGCATCCGGTTTTCCAGCGATCCCCCGTATTCGTCGGTGCGATCATTGGAAATCGGCGACAGGAACTCGTGCAGCAGATAGCCGTGCGCGCCGTGCAACTCGATGGCCTCAAGCCCGAGCCGGTCGGCGCGGCGGGCGGTGGCGACAAAATCCTCGCGCAGCTTGCGAAGGCCCGCCCGGTCGAGCGCCTGCGGCGCCTCCTCGCCGGGCGCATGGGGCAGGGCGGAAGGCGCGACGGTGAGCCAGCCGCCGGGCGCGTCTGAGCGCACTTGCGCGCCGCTGTCCCACGGAACCCGGCTCGACGCCTTGCGCCCGGCATGGCCGATCTGGATGCCGAGCGCGATCGGCGAAATCTTCCGCGCCGCTTCGAGCACGCGGCCGAGCGCCCGCTCCGTCGCGTCGTCGTAAAGCCCGAGATCGCCGGCGGTGATGCGCCCTTCCGGCGAAACGGCGGTCGCTTCCAGAATCAGCAGGCCCGCGCCCGACAGCGCCAGCGAGCCCAGATGGATGAGGTGCCAATCGCCGGCGCGGCCGTCCTCGGCCGAATATTGGCACATCGGCGCGATGACGATGCGGTTGGCGAGCGTGAGGCCGCCGAGGGTGAGGGG
>JAJYDD010000396.1 GCA_021777795.1 Pseudomonadota bacterium
ATTTCCATCCGCCCGTGACTTTTCGGACTCACCACGGCTTGGGAGTTACGAGCGATTAACCCACAGAATCTAAACAACTGAAAGATAACGTAAAGGCACGCTTTTCTCCCATTCGAAGCGGTCGCTCAGCGCAGAGCGCCGTGATCCGGACTCTCGATCAGCCGCCCCTGTTCGTCGATCTCCACGCGCGGGACGGCGCGAAGCGGCAGGTTCGCCCGATAGCGCGCATAGCGACGCTCGCCTTCGCGCAGCATCGCGCCCTTGGCGACCAGACCCGAAAGATCGCGCGTGGCGGTCGGCGCGCTCGCGCCGGTGATGGCGACATAATTGGCGGCGCTCAGGCCGCCCTTGAAACCGCCGGGGCCCTCGGCAAGTACCCGCAAGAGCGCCTTGCGTTGGCGCGCGTTGAGCGCCGCGCTCACGTCGCCGAGCAGGCGGGATTTGTCGATCAGGAAGTCGATGAGCGCGTTTGTGCGCCGTTGCGCCTCGATCGCCGTCGCGGCGAACCAGGCGAGCCAATCGGTGATCTCGATCTCAGTATTATTGCGTTCGAGCGCCTCGTAATAGCCCTTGCGCTTGGCGAGGATCGTCGTCGCCAAAGCGATGAGCGTGGGTCGGCCAAGATTCTGGGCCAGCGCCTTTTCCGCGAGCGCGCGCCCGATGCGCCCGTTGCCGTCCTCGAAAGGGTGGATGCTCTCGAAATAAAGATGCGCGACGCCGGCGCGCGCCAGCGCCGGCAATGGCTCAGCGCCGTCCGGCGCGGTGCGGTTGAACCCATCGACGAACCTCGTCATCTCGACGGGCACAGCCGCCGAGGGCGGCGCCTCGAAGTGAACAACGGGCGCGTGGATCGGACCCGAGACGATCTGCATGGGGTCTGCGTGGCGGCGATAGCGCCCGACATCCTTGAGGTCGCGCCGCCCGTTGGTCACCATGCGATGCCAGCCCAACAACATTTCGGCGGAGAGCGGCGCGTCGAACCCGCGATGGAGGTCGACCATCATCTCCGCGACGCCCTGCTCGCCCGGTTTTGCCTTGACGCTGTCGGCGGCGAGGCCGAGTTGACGGCGAATCGACGATTGAACGCTGGCGCGGTCGAGAATTTCGCCTTCGATTTCGGAAGTCGTCAGCGCTTCCGCGCTCATCGCCTCAACGCGAAGTTCGTCCTTGTCCTCGGGGGCGAGGTGTTTGACGCTGCCCACGAAGACGCCGCCGCCGGCGATGAAGGCTTGCTCGGCGGCGATCAGGCGTTCGGGACGCCACACGAATTTCGGCCACTCGGGCCTTTGCCAGTTCCAACGCATGATCGATAGCGCCGCCTCCTATCGATCACGATAGTGCAATTCTTAGATGGATAGAAGTCCGCCACATCGAACAGTCCGCCTCATTGATCCCACCGGGGGGGCAGATCGGCCAGCGACGATGGCGCGCCCTCAATTTGCGCGACAGGAGGACTTCGTCGCGGATGTGCAAGCCCTTTCGGTAGGCTGCGGCAGCGATCGCCCGCCGATTACCATCCAGACCTCCGCGCAACGTCTCTATCCGCAAGGGCCGGCAAGTCGAGCTTCCACAGGTTTCCCGACGCTGCTGGCCGGAGACGGGTTTGTCGTCGCAAGCCGCGTGGCTAAGAATGACCGCAGGTGACTCGGAGCGGCGGCGCAGGAACGGACGGGCGGCGGGTGCGGATTTCGGACAGCGACATCTTGCGGCATGTGGGCGCGCGCGCCGCCGAAGCGGGACGCGTCTATCAGCGCCAGGGCCAGGTCGTCGCGTTTGAGGAAAGCCCGCCTGAAATCGTGGCGCGGGTGCTGGGCTCTTCGCCGACCCCCTATAGCGTCAGAATCAAGGTCGCGGCGGCCGACGGACAAAGCCCGCGCATCGAAGGCGCCTGCTCCTGCCCCGTGGGGGCCTATTGCAAACATATCGCCGCGACGCTGATCGAAAGTCGCACACGCATTTCCGGCGTCGCGGCGGGGCGAAAGAGTGAGCCGTTATCGCCGGCGCCGGGTCGGCAGGCGCAGGGCGACGATCCGCTCCCGCCTCACATCTCGCAGTGGATCGCGGCGCTGGAGCGCTCGCAAGCCTCGGATTCCGAGGCCTTTCCGCCGGATGCGCCCAATCGGCTGATCTATGTTTTCTCGACTGCCGGTTCTCGCCACGCGCCGTCGTTCCTGCATGTCGAGGCCTTGTCCGCGCGTGTGCTGAAGAGCGGCGGCTTTTCCAGCTCGGCGTCGAAGCCGGATTTCTTCAATCTTTTGTCGGAAAACCCGCCCCGATACATCCGCCCCTCGGACGTGAAGATCGTGCGTTGGCTGAGCATGGCGCGCGGGACCGCCTATAGCGGGCCGATCCGGCTCAGGGACGACGCCGCCTGGGAGATCATTGAGGCCGCCATCGCCACGGGGCGCGCCCGCTTGGACAGCCTCCACGGCTCGCCCCTGACGCTGGGGCCGGATCGGCCCGGCAAGATCGTCTGGAAGCTCGGCGATGACGCGCATCTGCGCCCCGTGATCGAGGTCGAGGCCGGAATGACGGCGTTTCTCGCCGCCCCCTCGGGCTATATCGACCGCGCGGCCGGCGTCATCGGGCGGCTGGGGCTCGACATCGAGCCCAAGATCGCCGCGGCGGTGCTCGCCGCGCCGCCGCTGCCGGCGCGTTGGGCCGCCAAAGTCGCGCGGCTGATCGAGCAACGTGCGCCCAGGGCCGCCGCGGCGCGCCCGGCGTCGGCGGAGCCACCGCTGCGCATCGAGCAAAGCCCGGTTCCGGCGCTGCGGCTGTTTCGCGCCGAGCTGCCGGCGGAATTGCCCGAAACTGCGGCGCACCGCCGTCCCTCTTGGCAATACGCGCCTCCCCCCCAAATGGAGAGCGTCGCCCTGGCGCGGCTGAGTTTTGGTTATGGCGCGGCGACGCTGGCCCCCAGCGAAACCGCTGCGGTCGTGAGCACGGTCGCGCATGGCCGCGTGCTGGAGATCGTGCGCCGGCCGGCGGAGGAGGCGGCCGCTGTCGCGCAATTGAAGACGCAGGGCCTCGCGATGGCGGGCGAAGTCCGGCTGGGAACGCCGGCGCGGCATCGGCGCGATTTCGTTCCGGAGGGGGACGAATTCGCCTGGTTCGATTTCCTTTATTACGGCCTGCCGGCGCTGCGCGAAGCCGGCTTCGTCATCGAGATCGACGAGGATTTCCCGCATCGGCTGTTGCGCGGCGGCGGCGCCTTCGAGATCGGGCTCAACGATTCCTCCGGCTTCGATTGGTTCGAACTCGATCTCGGCGTCACCATCGACGGCGTGCGCGTCGATCTGATCGGCCCGATCTGCGACCTGATCGCCTCGCCGTTTTTCGACGCCGCCGGCTATCGGCCGTTCGACGACGACGACGAGCCATTCTATCTGCCGCTCCCCGACGGCCGCTGCCTCGCCCTGCCCCATTCGCGGCTGATGCCGATCGTGCAGGCGATCCACGAACTCTCCTGCGCTGAGGCCCTGTTCGATGGCGCGGGGTCGCTGCGGCTGTCGCGCGGCGACGCGGCGGCGATCGCGGCGTTCGAAGACGCCACGCGCGAAGCCGGCGTCGTCTTTCGCGGCGGCGAAGCGCTGCTGGCCATGGGCCGCAAATTGAAAGAGATCGGCGGCCTGCCGCGCCGCGCGCCGCCGGCAAATTTCGTCGCCGAATTGCGCCCCTATCAGGCCGACGGCCTGTCCTGGCTGAGTTTTCTGCGCGAACTGGGCCTGGGCGGCATTCTCGCCGACGATATGGGGCTCGGCAAGACCGTGCAGGCGCTGGCGCTGATCGCGGGAGAGAAATCGGAAGGCCGGCTCGATCGGCCGGCGCTCGTCGTCGCGCCGACGAGCCTGATGGCGAATTGGCGGCTGGAGGCGGAGAAGTTCGCGCCGGATTTGAAGGTGCTGACGCTGCACGGGCTCGACCGCAAGGCGCGGTTCGACTCCATTCCCGACAGCGATCTCGTGTTGACCACCTATCCGCTGATCGGGCGCGACAAGGACGTATTGCGAGCGCAAGCTTGGTCCCTGCTGATCCTCGACGAGGCGCAGACCGTCAAGAACCCGGACGCGACGACGACGCGCCTGATCCGCGAACTGACTGCAGGCCAGCGTTTCGCGCTGACCGGCACGCCGTTGGAAAATCATCTCGGTGAATTATGGTCGTTGTTCGATGTCGTCTCGCCCGGCTTCCTGGGCGACCGCGCCTGGTTCACCAAGGCGTTCCGCACGCCGATCGAAAAGCGCGGCGAGGGGGAGCGGGCGCGCCATCTCGCGCGCCGGGTAAGGCCGTTTCTGCTGCGCCGCACGAAAGATCAGGTCGCGGGCGAGTTGCCGCCGAAGACCGAAATGGTCGAGCGCATCGAAAT
>JAJYDD010000397.1 GCA_021777795.1 Pseudomonadota bacterium
GCTATACCGCCTTCAACAAGGCGGTCGCCGACGCCGACGTTCAGCGCATCAAGGACGCTTATAAGAAGGTCGGCCGCAACGACGTGACGGTGACTTACCGTCTCGTGCAGTTGCCGAATGGCCGCGACGATCTCGTTTTCAAGGTCGACGAGGGCGATAAGACCGGCGTGAAGAGCATCGTCTTCATCGGCAACCACAACATTTCCAGTTGGCGCCTGAAGAACCTGATGCAGACGACGGAAATGAATTTCCTGTCGTGGTTCAAGACCAGCGACGTCTACAATCCCGATACGCTCGCCTCGGATGAGGAGACGATTCGCAAATATTACATGCGCTACGGCTATGCCGATTTCCGCATCACCAATACCGCCGTGGTCTATCAGCCCTCGGAAAAGGGCTACATCATCACGATCAGTCTGGACGAGGGGCCGCAATATCACGTCTCCAGCGTCACTGTGACGTCGCATCTGCCGCACGTGTCGGGCGATGATCTCAAGGGCTACGTGACCCAGCACCCGGGCGACGTCTATAACGCAACCGCCGTGGACAAGACGGTTGAGGCGATGACGCGCCGGCTCGCGACCCTCGGCTACGCCTTCTCGGATGTTCGGCCGCACGGCGTGCGCGACAACGCCAATCACACCATTGCGCTCGCCTTCACGATTGACGATGCGCCGAAGGTTTACGTCGAGCGCATCGACATCCAGGGCAACACCCGCACGCGCGATTACGTGATCCGCCGCGAGTTCGACATTGGCGAAGGCGACCCCTACAACCACGCCCTCATCGAGCGCGGCGAGCGTCGCCTCAACAATCTCGATTACTTCAAGAGCGTCCATATCTCGACTCGCCCCGGCTCGGCGCCGGATCGCGTCATCGTCACCATCCAAGTCGAGGACAAGCCGACGGGATCGGTCAGCGTCTCGGGCGGCTATTCCACGCTGGAGGGTCCGCTCGTCGAGGTGGCGTTCACGGAGACGAACTTCCTCGGCCGCGGCGAATATGTGCGGCTCAGCGCCACGCGCGGTCTCTATAGCAACGGCTGGGGCGTCACGTTCACGGAGCCCTATCTGTTCGATCAGCGGCTCGCGGGCGGGTTCGATCTCTACCACAAGCAGCAGCTGGAGAATATTTACGCCCTCTATGCGACGACCACGACCGGTATCAATCTCCGCCTGGGCGTGCCGATCACAGAGGAGCTGACGTTCCAGCCCAACTACTCGCTGTATTCGTCGCAGATCACGATTCCGAACGACTCCTCGCTGCCGTACGGGGACTGTAACAATCCCACGCCGCTTCCTGACAATGTTTGGGGCGGCTCGTTCACCACGGCTGGGCAGACGGCGCCGCAGGCTGCTTCTATCGTCAGCAATTGCTTGCTCAACGGCGAGGCCTCGGCGGCGATCAAGGAAGCGGCCGCCCAGGGCCAGATCATCACCTCTCTGGTTGGCTACTCGCTGATCTGGGACTCGCTCGATAATCGCAAAAATCCGACCCAGGGCGCCCACGCGGAGTTCCATCAGGACATCGCTGGCCTCGGCGGCAATTCGGACTTCGTGCGTGAGACGATCGACGGCAAGGTCTATTATCCCATCACCGATGACTTCGTCGGTATGCTACGTGTGCAAGGCGGTCGCATAGACCAGATCGGCAGCGGCTTTCTGCCGCTGGTCGATAACTTCAACCTCGGCCCGACACTGGTGCGCGGCTTCGCTCCCGGCGGCATCGGCCCGCGCGATATCTCCGACCCCAACAACATCTATGCCAATTCACTCGGCGGCACGACCTATTTTGGCGGCACTGCGGAAGTTCAGTTTCCGATCTTCGGCTTGCCGCGTGAGGTTGGACTGAAGGGGGCGTTGTTCGTCGATGCCGGAACTCTGACCGGATATTCGGGGCAGTCGAATTTGTCATCGCTGCTCGGCTACAACTACTGCTCCGTAAATGGCGTATATAATTATCCCAAGGGCTCGAATGGCAACGGCACGGGTTTGTCGAGGGGTGTGATCCCGCTGACTCAGCCCAGTTGCGTGACTGTCGATGATGAGAATGTGATCCGCACCTCGGTCGGCGCCAGCCTGATCTGGGCCTCGCCGATGGGGCCGATCCGCATCGACTTCGCCCTCCCCATCATCAAGGGCAAGTACGATCAGGTGCAGTACGTCAACTTCAGCGGTGGCGCGACCTTCTGATCCTCGCCTAAGATTGCAGAACGCCGCGCGCCAAACCTACGTCGCGCGGCGTTTTCGCGCGCAGGCGCCAGGGTTTGCCTCCGCTGAGATCTGCGCTAAGCGCGTCGCGCGCATACGCATATCGAGCGCCTGTTCCTGGAGCCCGGATTGGCCAGCCCGCGAAAGATCATATTCTTCCAGCCCGTAGCGTCGCCAACGCTGCGTGACATCGCGGCCTGGGCGGGGGCGACGCTCGCCGACGAGGCCGATGCGGAAACGAGAATCGGCGATGTCGCCGCCATCGACGCCGCCGGCCCCGGCGACCTCACGTTCCTCGACAACCCGCGCTACCTGCCGCAGCTCAAGTCTTCGCGCGCCGCCGCCGTGCTGGTGCAACCGCGCCATCGCGCCGAGGTCCCCTCATCCTGCGCGGCGCTGCTGACGCCGCACCCCTATCACGCGATGGCCGCCGCGATGGCGCGGCTCTATCCCTCCGCGCTGCGGCCGGGCTCCGGCTTCGACGAGCGCGGAGTTTCAGCGGCGGCGCATGTCCACGCGAGCGCGCGGCTGGAGCCGGGCGTCGTCGTCGATCCCGGCGCGGTCATCGGCCCGGCGGCGGAAATCGGCGCAGGCACGCTGATCGGGGCCAACGCCGTCATCGGCGCCAACGTGCGCATCGGCCGCGATTGCGCCATCGGCCCCGGCGCAACGCTTGCCTGCGCGCTGATCGGCGACCGGGTGACCATCCATTCCGGCGCGCATATCGGCCAGGACGGTTTCGGCTTCGCGCTTGGAGCCCGCCGTCATCTCAAAGTGCCGCAGATCGGCCGTGTCATCATCCAGGACGACGTGGAGATCGGCGCCGGCTCGACCATCGATCGCGGCGCCAACCGCGACACGATCATCGGCGAAGGCTCCAAGATCGATAATCTCGTGCAGATTGGCCACAACGTCGTCATCGGCCGCCATTGCGTGATCGTCAGCCAGGTTGGGATCTCCGGCTCCTGCGTGATCGACGATTTCGTGGCGCTCGGCGGCCAGGTCGGCCTCGCCGGGCACCTGCACATCGGCGCCGGCGCCCAGGTCGGCGCGGCCTCGGGCGTGATGAACGACATCCCCCCCGGCCAGCGCTGGTTCGGCGTGCCAGCGCAGCCCGCGCGCGAGCATTTCCGCGACATCGCCACGCTGCGCAAATTGTCGCGCGGGCAAAAGTTCGTCAGCGCGCCAGAAAAGGATTGAGCCCCTCGCGCATCGCAAACCGCCGCAACGGCCGCATCGCGCCTAGAGCCGCAAGACCGAACCCGCGGGCCGCGTCGACCGGCGCGAAATCCGCCAGCAGCGAGGCGTTGAGGGCGCCGACGCCGAGCGTGCGCAGCGCGATGTCGGGCCGGCGGGCGGCGGCGTAGCGCGCGAGCGTAGCCTCCCCGCCGAGGTCGGCGCCGTCGTTTCGAGCGCGCGCGGCCGTGGCGACGATCTCGGCGACGTCGCGCAGGCCGAGGTTCAGCCCCTGCGCGCCGATCGGCGGGAAGGCGTGCGCGGCGTCGCCGATCAGCGCCAGCCGCGTCCCGGTCAGCCGCGCCACGCGCTGGATCGTCATCGGAAAGGCGCCACGCGCGCCCTCGATCTCCACCTCGCCCAGCATCGCATGCGCGTGGGCGCGCACTTCCGCCGCCAGTTCGGCGTCGGTCAGCGCCTTGCGCCGCTCGGCGCTGGCGTCGCGCATCAGCCAGACGAGGCTGGAGCGATGCGGCGCGCCGGCCTTTGGCGGCAGCGGCACCAGTGTAAACGGCCCCTCGCGGGTGTGAAACTCGGTCGAGGCGTCGTCATGCGGCCGGCTGTGGCGAAGGCAGAGGGTGAGCGCCGTCTGCCCCAGCGCGCGGGCCGACATATCAATGTTGGCCGCCTTGCGCGAGGGCGAGCCGCGCCCGTCGGCGCCGACGACGAGCGCCGCCGTCAGGCTCCGCCCGTCGCCAAGCGTCAGCCGGGCGGCGTCGGCGCGGAAGTCGAAGGCTTCGACCTCGGCCTCGAAGCGCGCCTCGGGGCCGAGCGCCTCGGCGAGAACCGACGCCAGCGCGGCGTTCTCAATGTTCCAGCCGAGGACGTCGCGGCCGAGTTCGGCGGCGCGGAACTCGACCGGGCGCGGCGCGAACAGCGAGCCGGTGTCATCGACGATGC
>JAJYDD010000398.1 GCA_021777795.1 Pseudomonadota bacterium
GGCGACGAAAAACGACAGGCCGAGCGCCAGGAACGGCAGCCGGCGACGGCGGTTGCGGCGTGTGGCTTCGGGTGTGCGCTTGCGGGTCGGAATCGCAAATTCGGTCATGGCCTTCACAGCCCCGTTCGGTGCGCGTCTCCGCGGCCTCGGAGCCCTCCGTCCTCGGATCGAAGCGGAGTTAGACCCGGCGATCGTCCTGGAACTTGACGACCATCAAGGAAAGGCCGCGAACTATCCGCCAAATATTTGTGATGATAATCACAGATTTGCCCGCGAGGGTCGCTTTTCGCATACCCCCCGTTTCCCGCGCCAGGCCTTGCCGACGAAGCCCGGGCCCGCGCGACGGTTCGCCGCTCCGTATTCGGACGATGACGCCATGACCGATTACCTGGACGCTTGGCAATGCATCGGCTGCGGGCGCATGGAAGCGCCCCGGCCCTGCGTCGGCGTCTGCCAGGACCGTAAGGTGCGGCTCGTCGCCGCCGAGGACTACGACGCCGTCGTCGAGCGTCTGCGCGTTGCGACGGACGCGGTCGCGCTCCTGCGCCTGCTCGCCGGCGCCCGGCCGCATGCAGAACGCTGGCGCGAGAGCTTCGAGGCGCTTCAAGCCAAGGCGCGCGCCCTCCTCACCGACGCCGCCGACGTCGAGGAAGCGATAGCGGAGCAAGCCGCCAGCACCGGCAAAGGAGATCGAGCATGAGCGTTTCGCGGTCCCACAGCCACGCGGCCACTAGCGCCCAAACCATCCGCGCTTGGCGTGGCGCGGCGCTATGGAGCCGTGGCTTCCGACCATTCTTCTTGGGCGCGGCGGTATGGTCCGTGGTCGCTGTCGGCCTTTGGCCGTTCGTTTATTCCGGCCATCTGGAACTGGGGAGCGCGTTCACGCCGATCGACTGGCACGCGCACGAAATGATTTTCGGCTATGTGGCCGCCGTCGCCGCCGGCTTTCTCATGACCGCCGTGCCGAACTGGACCGGCCGACTGCCGGTCGCCGGCTGGCGGCTCGCGAGTCTCGCCGCCCTATGGCTGGCCGGTCGCATAGCGATGCTCGACTCCGCGCATCTGGGCCGCATCTTGGCCGCCGCCATCGATTGTTCGTTCCTTGTCGTCTTCGCAGGCCTCGTGGCGCGCGAAGTCGTCGCCGGCCGGAATTGGCGCAACGCCAAGGTCGTCGCGCTGGTCGCGGCGCTCGCCTTCGCGAATCTTGCCTTCCACATCGAGGACGCGGCCTCGGGGCTAGCGGTCTATTCTCAACGAGGCGCGTTGGCGCTCGTCGTCATGCTGATCCTTCTGGTCGGCGGGCGCGTGACGCCGAGCTTCACCAACAACTGGCTCGCGCGCGCCGGTTCGCCGAAGCGGCCGGCGCCTTTCGGGAGATTGGACGTCGGCGTGATGGCGCTTTCCGCGCTGGCCCTGGCCGTCTGGACTTGGAACCCCTATGGCCCGGCCGTCGGGGGTCTCGCGCTCGCCGCCGGCGTGGGAAATTTCATCCGGCTCTCGCGTTGGGCCGGCTTGGCGGTGAGACGGGACGCGCTGATCCTTGTGTTGCACGCCGGCTTCGGCTTGGCGGCTTTCGGATTCGTGGTCGCTGGAACAGCCGCGCTGCTTCCAGATGTGGTCCCATACGACGCCGCCGTTCACGTCTTCGCCATCGGCGCGGCGGGCCTGATGACGCTCGCCATGATGACGCGCGCGACCCTCGGCCATTCCGGGCAGCCGCTCGCCGCCACGACCGTGACCAAGGCGGCCTACGCCCTCGTCCTGGCGGCGCTGCTCCTGCGCGTTTGCCTGTCCTTCTCACCAAGGCTTCAGACGCCGTTGCTGTACGCCGCAGCTTGCGCCTGGATTCTGGCCTTCGCTTGCTTTCTTTGGGGTTATGCGCCGCTCCTGACGGGAAAGGCCGACATTCCCGGGCGACGTTGAGGTGCGAAGACCATGCAGGAAGCAACGCCCGCAAAGAAGATCCTCACATGACGCCCAGACGCCCCGAAACCATTGCGGCGGCGAGCGGAACGGCCGCCGATACGCCTTCGGCGCCGTCGCGCCGCCTTTGGTCCTGGCGAGCAGATTCGCGTTCCGCGGCTTTGAGAAGCGGGTCGCCACGAATACGGACGGACCAGCAATCCCGCTCGCGACCAACTCGCCGAGACGATCGCCAAACTGGAGCACGGCGCCGGCGCCTTCGTCGTTTCCGCCGGATGGCAGCCATCGACCTGCTGCTTTGCCATCTGTGTCCGGGCGATCGCGTCGTCGCGCCGCACGATGGTTACAGCGGCACGTCGTGGCTGCTGTCTATTAGCGCCGAGCGCGCGGGCTTCGAGGCCGCGTTCGTCGACCAGGGCGACGCCGATGCGCTAGCCTCGGCGCTCGCGACGCGGCCGAAGCTCGTCCTGATCGAGACGCCGGGCACTCCGCTGCTGCGTGTCATCGACATCGCCGCCGTTTCGCGGCAGGCGAAGGCGGTTGGCGTGCTCGTCGCCATCGACATCAGGTTCCTGTCGCCGGCCTTGCAGGACAGCACAGCCTGGCTCGCCCAGTCGATCACGGCGACATGCCGAGAAAGCCGAGGCTCGTGGCGCTGAGGCCGATCGTCGCGATCCCGGCCCATGTTCCCAGCGCGCGCGGCGCCGGGCGGCGCAGCAGCGCCGCCAGCAGAGCGAGCGTCGTTCCGGCAATCAGCGCCCGCAATGCGGCGAACGAGAGCGGCGGCGCAAAGCCGATCCCGGCCGTGATCAGCGGGTAGCACAGGGCCCACAGCCCTGTGACGAGAAGAAGCCCCGCCGCGTCACGCGGACGGATCGAGTGCGGCTGTCGCGGCGGGTCCAGCATGGGCGTGATCCGATCCGCCAGCCTCCAACCCACGCAATCACTCGGCCAGGGCTTTTTTGCGTTGCTCGTACTCCTCCTTGTTGATCTCGCCCTTCGCGTATCGTTGCTTCAGGATTTCGAGCGCCGTCGAGCCGGATGGCAACCGCGAGGCGCCGGTGAAGTTGAGTGCGATGAGGACCAAAACAGCGACGACGACGCCCCAGAACACAAGCATTCCGATTCCGCCTAACATCGAACCTCCCCAGCCCATCATGTGTCCCCAACCGTCGTGCATGTGCCAATGCGAGCTGGTCTGATCGCCGCTTTGCGCAAGAGCGGGCGCGGTCGATGCCGCGACCGCCGCACTGCCCGCGGTCCAATCGAGAAGTTTCCGGATCATGTCGCCACTCTTCCATGTTCTGCGCCAGGCGCGAGGGGTTTCAAGGCCCAATATGTGAGCGTTCGATGAACTGACGCCAACGATGCCGACCGGGAAAAACATCGGCACGCGCCTTTGGTAGACACGGTACTGGTCGCCGAATTGTTCGAGCATGTGTCGCTCCTCCCGATACGCCAACAGCATGTAGGCAATCACGATGACGGGAAACAGGATGACCGAGATCAGGGTTGGCCAATGCACCACGCCTTCGCCGAACAGCCCGATAAAAAGGCCGGTGTATTGCGGGTGGCGGACCAATCCATACAGCCCGTCGGTTGCGAGTTTGTGCTGCTGGTGCGCGCGATACAACTCGCGCTACCCTTGAATGAACAGCCCGATGCCGACGAACAGAAACGCGTATCCGATCAACATCGAGATCAGCATGCCCGTCTCGCCCATCCCGAGCAGCGTCGACCAAAGGTTGGCGTTGAGATTGGTCCGGTCGAGATGAAAGAAGCGGACGAGGAGATATATGGTCAGCGGGAAACCATACATCTCGGCGTAGAGCGAGATGATGAAGGCCTGCACGATCCCGGCGCCCGCCCATTCGAACCAGCTTTTCGGCGCGAAGTAGCGGTAGAAGAGCCACGACGCCACGACTATCATGATGAGCGCCAAAGCTCCAGGCGCCGGAATGTGCGATTTGCGCGTTCATGTCGAGGATCCCGATGAGGTTCTGACTGACGTTTGTCGATTTCCGCCGAGAATTGACCCAGGATTTCCATCGAGAACTGACCCGGATTGATGATGGTTTGAGGGTCAGGCGTTCGTCAAGTTCCGGGTCTTCTCCTTTGCGAGTTTGGCGCCCTTCGCCGAGCTGTTTTTGAAGCGGAAGCTATCGTTTCCGGTTTCAAGGATATGGCAGCGGTGGGTGAGACGGTCGAGCAGCGCCGTCGTCGTTTTCGCATCCCCGACCACGGCATGATGCCCCGATTATCGATAGGCTGGTCTCCGAAGTTCGGATTCTCTCTCGGCGCCACGGGCTGTTCGGCCAAGTGCTTCCCATTATCGACCTAAAGTCTGCGCGCGGCCCGAGCTACGTGATGGTGCGGCTGCCTGACGGCCGGTCACGATCGATTC
>JAJYDD010000399.1 GCA_021777795.1 Pseudomonadota bacterium
CCCTCGCGTTTGCGGCGCTCTACTATCACCCGGACATCGCCATCGCTGACGCCAATCTCGCCCACGCGAGAGCCGGTGCGATCACGGCGGCCGAGGCGCCCAATCCTTCGCTGAGCTTCGCGAACGTGTTGGGCGTGGGGGCGGTCGCGGGCGCCGTGCCTGCCGGCGCGGCGGCGGTGACGGTCGGGCCTGCGGTCAATTTCCTGATCGAGACCTTTGGTAAGCGCGAGGATCGCACGGCGCAAGCTCTGCGCCTCGCGGACGCTGCTCGCTGGGACCTCGCGGCCGCGGCATGGCAGGCGCGTAGCCGCGTACGAACCGCGCTTCTCGACCTTTGGACCGCAAAGACGCGGATTGCGCTCACAAGGCGCGAGCAGGAGCTTCAGGACGAACTGGTGACGCTGCTTGAGCAACGGCTGGCCGCGGGCGCGGCGGCGGAGGTCGATGTCATGCTCGTGCGCTTACCGAGGACGCAGACCACCCTCGCCTTACGCAATCTGGAGCAAGACGAGACGGCGGCGCGGGCTCAACTCGCGGCGGCCGTGGGCGTGCCGCTCAAGGCGCTGGAGGGAGCGCCCCTGTCCACGACCAACTTTGATCGTCCGCCCTTGATCCCCAAGGCGCCGGGTGTCGGCAGGTTCAGGCGTGAGGCGCTGACCGGACGAGCCGACGTTCGCGCTGCTCTTCAGCAATATGAGGCGGCGCAAGATGCGTTGAAACTCCAGATCGCCAGCCAATACCCGAACGTCACGCTAAGCCCAGGGTACAACTACGATTTCGGTGTCGACAAGTTCATTCTAGGGCTGGGAACGGACCAACTGCCCGTCTTTAACCAGAACCAGGGGCCGATCGCGGAGGCGCTCGCCGCGCGCATCCAGGCGGCAGCCCGGTTTAGCGCCGTTCAATCCGGGGTCATCGCGGCGATCGACGCCGCCGTCTCCTCCTACGAAGCCGTCACGCGCGCGCTGGTGACGGCCGACAAACTCCTCAGCGAAGACCAGCGGCGCGCCCACGACATCGAAAGCCAGTTCGAGGCCGGTCAGATCGGCCGCGTCGCGTGGGTCGGCGCCGAAATTGGCGTTGCGGCAACGGCCCTGTCGCGCTTCGACGCCGTCGTGCGGCAGAGGCAGGCGATCGGGGCGTTGGAGGATGCACTCCAGCGCCCGCTGTTCGATCCCGGCCGTTGGCCGACAGCGCCCATGACGGCGCAGGTTGTGGCGCAAGCGAGAATCTCCCATGAGTAGCCCCAACGCGGGGCGTAGCGGATCGGCGGTCGGAGCGGTGGCGTTCGCGCTGCTATTTCTCGGGCTTGCCGCTTCGCTCATCTGGGGTTTCACGCTCGGGCGCGGCGAGGCCACGGCGGAGGCGGAAAAAGAGGCGGCGATACGCCCGGATTTGAAGGTCCGACGCCGGCCCGGCGAAAGCCCAGTCGTCTCTCTTTCTACTGCTTTGCAGCGCAAAAACGGCATCGAGACTGCGAGGCCCGAGACCCGCGAGTACCGGCCGGATCGGCGCGCTTATGGGCTTGTGCTCGACCTACGCTCCTTCACCGATCTCGGCGTCGCGATTGCGAACGCTAAGGCGGGGCTGGCGAGCGCCGAAGTCAAACTTGAGGTCTCGAAGGCCGCGTTCGACCGCGCCCAGATGCTTTACAAGAACGGACAGAATATTTCCGCCGCCCAGCGCCTGAACGCAGAAGCCTCGTATCAGACTGATCAGGTCGCCGAGAAAGCGGCGCAAGTGCAGATGCAGAACACCATGGCCAGCGCAGTTCAGGCCTGGGGTCAGGTTCTCGGCTCGTCGCTGGCCGATGGCCGGTCGCCGGCGACGGATCTCGTGGAGCACCGGAAAGTCCTCATTCAGGTCACGTTGCCTGTAGGCGTTTCCTTCCGACGCCCGCCCCAGACGGGCTCGCTCGAGAGCGCGACCGGCCAGCAGGTCGCCATCGCGCTGGTGTCGCCGGCGAGCCGAACCGACCCGCAAATCCAGGGCGTGAGCTTCCTCTATACGGCGGATGCGGCAAGCCCCGCGTTGCCGGGCATGACCGTCGCCGCCCGTTTGCCGGATGGCGAAGCACGCCCTGTGTTGATCGCGCCGGCCTCGGCCGTGGTCTGGCTTCAGGGCCGCGCCTGGGTCTATGTGGAAACGACGCAGGGTGCCTTCGTGCGACGCGAAATATCGACCGCGCAGCCCCTCGCCGACGGCGGCTACGTCCTGCCCGAAGACGCGCCGGCAAGCGGCGGCTTGCCGCCGATCACGACGACGAGCCTCCTTGTGGTCAAAGGGGCCGAGGCCCTGCTGTCGCAGGAGTTCAGCGCCGAGATCGAGCTGGGAGACTAGCGCATGGCCGCGCCTCCCGACTTTCGCCCCTCGGGCCTGCAGGCGGCGATCATCGCCGCGTCCATTCGGTTTCGCGGCGTCGTGATCGCGCTCGCCGCGCTCGTAATCGCCTATGGCCTCTACAATCTGCACGACGCCCGATACGATGTCTTTCCGGAATTCGCGCCGCCGCAGGTTAGCGTGCAAACGGAAGCGCCGGGGCTTTCGCCCGAGCAGGTCGAAGCGCTGGTCACGACGCCGATCGAGACGGCCATCGACGGCGTCCCAGGGACAACGCAGGTTCTCTCCTCCTCCATCCAAGGCCTATCCCTCGTCACCGTCTATTTTGGCGCGGCGAGCGACATCTACCGGGATCGGCAGCTAGTCGCGGAACGTCTCGCCGTCGCCGCGCAGCGTCTGCCGCAGGGCGTCACAGCGCCGACGATGACGCCGCTCACCTCGTCGACGCAGATCGTGCTGGTCGCGGGCCTGACGTCGAAGACGCAGTCGCTCATGGCGCTGAAGACGATCGCGGATTGGACCATCCGGCCGCGTCTCCTCGCGGTTCCCGGGGTCGCGGACGTTACGGTGTTCGGCCGCGACACGCGATCGCTTCAGATACAGATTCGTCCCGACGCGCTGGTCCGTTTCCATCTCGGATTCTCCGACGTGGTCGCGACGGCGCGCAAGGCGACCGGCGTGCGCGGCGCGGGATACATCGAGACCGCCAATCAGCGCGTCCTGATCCAGAGCGAGGGGCAGTCGTTGACGCCTGCGGAGATCGGCCAAACCGTCATTCTCGCGCATGGCGGCGGCCGCGTCACGCTCGCCGACGTCGCCGACGTCCGCGAGGCGCCGGAGCCCGCGTTCGGCGCCGCAGCGGTGAACGGCCGGCCCGGCGTCGTGCTCAACGTCGAGGCGCAATATGGGGCCAACACTATCGAGGTGACGCGCGGCGTAGAAGCCGCGTTTGCGGACCTCAGGCCGGACCTCAAGGCTCAGGGCGTCACGTTGCACGGGCGCCTGTTCCGCCCGGCCGACTTCATCGCCACGGCCATGTCGAACATCCGGCGTTCGCTCTATATCGGCGGCGCCTTGGTCATCGCGGTGCTGACGCTGTTCCTCTTCAACTTGGGCGCCGCAGTGATCGCCATCACGGCGATTCCGCTTTCGCTGCTCGCGGGCGTCGTCTTGCTGGGCTGGCTCGGCGGCACGCTCAACACGATGACGCTGGGCGGACTGGCGATCGCGGTCGGCGTCGTCGTCGATGACGCCGTGATCGACGTCGAAAACACCGTGCGGCGTTTGCGCGAAAACCGTCTTCTCGCCCATCCCGCTCCGGTGGCTGCGGTGATCCTGCGGGCCGCAATCGAGGTTCGAGGCCCGGTGATCCATGGGACTTTCGCGGTGCTCCTCGTGTTCGTTCCGATCTTGCTGCTACCCGGCGTATCAGGCGCTTTATTCGCGCCGCTCGGCGTCAGCTACAGCCTCGCAGTGAGCGCCTCGCTCCTGGTGGCGTTGACGCTCGTTCCGGCGCTCGGCATGACGCTGCTCGCGCGCCAATCGGGAACGGAATCGCCACCGGCGATCCGCTGGGCTCGGACCAGATACGAAGGACTGCTCTTGCGCATCGGGAGATGGCCGCGAACCGTCATCGCGTTGGCCGCCTTTTTCACACTTCTCGGCCTCTCGACGCTGCCTTTCTTCAGCGGAAGCTTCATCCCCGATTTGAGCGAAGGCCATTTCATCGTTCACATGTCGAGCGTGCCCGGGACGTCGCTCGACCACTCGCTGGCGGTCGGCGCCCGCGTCGCCAAAGCTCTGTTGAAACTCCCCGGCGTGCGGTCGGTCGCGCAAAGGACGGGCCGAGCCGAGCTGGCGGCGGACGTCTACGGGCCGAACTACAGTGAGCTGGAGGTCGATCTGCTTGCGGGCCTGTCGGGCGACGATCAGGAGAACGTGCAGAGCTCGATGCGCGCGGCGCTGAGCCAGTTC
>JAJYDD010000400.1 GCA_021777795.1 Pseudomonadota bacterium
CTACCACATCGTCGGAATTCAGCCTGAAATAATGAACGATGGCGCCGATCTCGCAAGAGCCGCGCGCGGTGATGCGCCCGATGCGCGGGGCCTCGGTCGGCGCCGCGCGCCACGGCTGGTCCTGGCACACCCAATCGACGGGGGCCGGGTCGAAAAGATCCGCCAATACCTCGCCTCGCACGTCGATGCGCGGGCGGCCGAGCTTCTGATAGAGCCAGCGCTCGACGCCTAACCCGAGAATCCGGCACGAGAAGGCGAAATGCTCAAGCCGCCGCATCTCGCTGTTATGGACATAAGCGCCGCAGAAGCCGTGATCGCCGTATTTGTCCCTCACAGCGACCAGCCCGACCTGCATCTGATATTCGTCGAACAGTTCACGCACCTTCGCCCGCGCCGCCTCTGCGTCTTCCGGCAGGCGCCGCTTGGTGAAATTGAGCTGGTTGGTGCGGTTTATGAGTTCGATGAAGCGGTCGATGTGGGGCGCGATGTCGGTCTCGATACGCGCCTCGATCCCGCTTTCGCGCAGGAACTGCACGGGATCGCCGGCCGCCGCGCTTTGTTCGTGGCGTCTCGCCTCCAGCGCCTTGTATTGGGCGAGCCGGGTCAATTCGCGGTCGTCCTTGCCGACGAACAAGGGATCGTCGAGAATCTGCGCGATGAATTCGGGGCCGCGTGTTTGCAAGCCCGGGCAGAAGCTGCGCGCCTCCTCAAGGTTGGTCGGGTTGTCGTCGATGAACATGACGGTCGGCGCGCGTAGCCCGATGGTCTCGACGAGATCGCGGATGCGCGGACCCTTGGGGCCCCAGGACACGCTAGGCAGCACGAAATAATCCCAGACGCCGTGCGCGACCAGCGCCGCCTTGACGCTCTCGATCTCGTTCTTCGAGCAAATGGAGCTGACGATGCCGCGCCGGGCGAGCGCGACGACGATCTCCTTGTGCGCCTCGATGAAGGCGATGCCGCCTTCGGTCAGCGCGCCGCGCCAGAAGGTGTCGTCGAGATCCCAGATCAGCAGGCGAACCCGCTCCGTCATGCCGAACTCCGCGTGTGAGCGCGCGGACCATAACGGCAGATCGGCGAAAATGCAGCCGGCTTCGCCTAGCCGCGCTTTGCCGTTAGAATGGAGACCAGCGGAGGAGCGCGATTTGCCTCATGACGAATTCGACGTCGTCGTCGTCGGCGCCGGCGCGGCGGGATTGGCGGCGGCGCGGCGGCTAGGCGCCAACGGCCTCTCGCACATCGTGCTGGAAGCGCGCGACCGGCCGGGCGGCCGGGCCTGGACCGTGCGGCTCGCCAATGGCGAGGCCGCCGATCTCGGCTGCGGCTGGCTGCATTCGGCCGAGACCAACCCGCTGGCGGGCGTCGCCGAAAGCCAGGCCCTGACGGTCGACAAATCGCCGCCGCCCTGGGGCCGCGCCGCCGCGCAGGTCGGGCCCCACCGCGAGCGCGCCGGCGCCTTCATGGAGGCCATCGGCCGATTCCGCGAGCGCGTCGAAACGCGGCCGGCGGACGCGCCTGATGTCGCCTGCTCGGCGCTGCTGGCGCCAGATGAACCGCTCAACCCGCTGATCGACGCCGTCAGCACCTATTACAGCGGCGCGGAGTTGGAGAAAGTCTCGGCTGTCGATCTCCAGGCCTACGAGGATTCCGGCGTCAACTGGCGCGTGCGCGAAGGGCTCGGCGCGGCTGTGGCGGGGCTCGCCAGAGGGGCGGCGATTCGCTATTCCTGCCCGGTGCGCGCGATCGACCGGCGCGGCGCGCGGCTCTCCATCGAGACCGATGGCGGAACGCTCACCGCCGCCGCCGCCATCGTGACTTTGCCCAGCGACGTCATCGCCGCATCCCCGGACCTATTCCGCCCCGCTCTGCCCGAAAAGACCGAGGCCGCGAGCCGCCTGCCGCTGGGCCTCGCCGACAAGCTCTATATGGAATTGCTCGCGCCCGGCGATTTCCCCGTGGATTCGCGCGCCTTCGGCGACATGGGGCGGCGGGCGACCGGCGCCTATCAATTCCGCCCGCTCGGCCGGCCGCTGGTGGAGGGCTATTTCGGCGGCGAGCTTGCGCAAAGCCTGGAGCGCGGCGGCCTCGCAGGCGCGTTCGATTTCGCGCTCGGCGAGCTTGTCGGGCTGTTCGGCGGCGATTTCCGCCGCGCGGTGCGGCCGCTCGCCTTTCACGGCTGGCGCAGCGATCCCTTCGCGATGGGCGCCTATTCCTACGCGCGCCCCGGCTTTGCGGGAAGCCGGTTAACGCTGGCGGCGGCGGTGGACGATCGCCTGTTCTTCGCCGGGGAAGCCTGTTCGCCGCTGAGCTATTCGACCGCCCACGGCGCCTATCTCACCGGCCGCGCCGCCGCCGAGGCGGCGATGCGGGCGCTACGCCGGGGGGCTCGCTAATACTTGCCCAGAGAGCCAGAATCAGCGCCGCCGCGCGCGTTCGCCTCGGCCTCGACGCGCGCCATCGACAACAGGTAACTCATGAGATCGAAGCCGGACAGGCGGGCCATGCCTTCGAGCTGGCCGATCATGTCGGCCAGATATTCAGCCACCGCGCGCGGCGACCCCGCCCGCGTCGGGAGCGCGGACTCCCCCGCCTCA
Organism: Pseudomonadota bacterium; assembly: GCA_021777795.1. GTDB lineage: Bacteria > Pseudomonadota > Alphaproteobacteria > Rhizobiales > Beijerinckiaceae > Roseiarcus. The sequence goes on from JAJYDD010000400.1 coordinate 2,595, forward strand.
TCGTCGCTCGACAGGTCAAAATCATAGGTCAACGGTTCGGCCACACGCCTCGCTCCGAAGCTTTCGCCTATTATTGCGCACGATCCCGATTTGGCACAAGCACGAACTTGCTTTGCGTTGCGCCAAAGTTGCGACGCGCCGACTACCGCCGCGTCAACCGATCGAGCGCGCCTTGCAAGATATAGGCGGCCGCCATCTTGTCGATCACTTCGGCCCGCTTGGCGCGCGAGACGTCATTGGCGATAAGGTCGCGCTCGACCGCCGCGGTAGACATGCGCTCGTCCCAGAAGGCGAGCGGGATCGCATAGAGCCTCAAATATTCGCGCACGAAGGCGCGCGTCGCCTGGGCGCGCGGGCTGTCCTTGCCGTCGAGCGCAAGCGGCAGGCCGATGACGAGCCCGACCGCCTCGAACTCGGCAGCCTTGGCCGCCAGCGCCTCGGCGTCGCGGCCGAATTTGATCCGCTTCAATGTCGTAAGCGGCGTGGCGATGCGACGCTCGACGTCGGAGAGCGCGAGGCCAATGGTTTTGGTTCCGAGATCGACGCCGATGAGCCGCCCTTTAAGCGGCAGAACCAGCGAATCGACGGTCATGGCGGCGGCGGACATGCAGTTTCCGTTCGGGCGGCCGGCCCTGCTGCCCGCCGTCTCCGATTCTGCTATTACGCGACCCGAGAGGACCCCGATATGACCTATTGCGATTTCGAGGCGCTGGAGCGCACCGCGCTGGAGCGCGACCCCTTTGAATTTATCGTCGTGCCGCATTTCCTGCGGCCCGACCGCTTCGGCGCGGTAATCGCCGATTATCCGAAAGTGCCCGGCCCCGGCTCGCATCCGCCGGCCGAACTCGATATCCGCGGCCATTTCGCCGCGCTGATCGAGGAATTGCGCGGGCCGCAGTTCCAATCCGCCATCGAGACCAAATTCGCCATCGACCTCACGGATCGGCCGACCATGTACACCGTGCGCGGCTTCGTGCGCGAGAAGGACGGCTCGATCCACACGGATTCCGAGACCAAGATCATCACCGTGCTGCTCTATATGAATGAGGATTGGCGCGAGGACGCCGGCCGCCTGCGCCTGTTGCGCTCGGCCACCGATCTCGAAGACTACACCGCCGAAGTGCCGCCAAACGGCGGCACGCTGCTCGTATTCCGCCGCTCCGAGCGCTCCTGGCACGGCCATAAGCCGACCTCGGGGCCGCGCCGGGCGATCCAGCTCAACTGGGTGACCAGTCAGGCCGTCGTCGATCATGAGCAAGGGCGGCATCGCATTTCGACGAAGCTCAAGAAGTTCCGCAATTTGTTCATGCCGAGTTCAGCGGCGTGAGGGCATGAGAGGGTCTGCGGCGACATGATGTCGCAGGCGACATTTCGAGGGGAAAGCAGATGGCCAGGTTCACGATCGCGGCGAGTTTCGCCGCCATTCTTGCGGCGGGGCTTTTCATGAGCGCGCCGGCGAGCGCCGAGAGCGTCATGAAGCAATGCGGCGCCGAGTGGAAGGCGGCCAAGGCCGCCAACACCACTAAGGGCCAGACCTGGCGCGAATTCCTCAAGGATTGCCGCGCCCGCCAGGGCTCGGCCGCCGCCACGCCCGCTTCCGCGCCCGCCACCGCTCCGGCCCCCGCCCCTGCGGCAGAGCCCGCCCCGGCGCCCAAGCCCGCCACGACCCGCCGCATGAGCCGCGCCGCCCACACCACCGCCGGCGAATTCGCCA
>JAJYDD010000016.1 GCA_021777795.1 Pseudomonadota bacterium
CTGCAGCGCGCCATGTCATTCCCGCCGCGATCGACACGCGCGACTTTGTAAAACAGGTCCTGGCGCCGCCTCGCAGCGCATGGTCACATGGCAGCAACCCGCTTCGGCGCGCGTTCCCAAAGGCGAGGGCAGCGAATCAGCCAGCCGATACTTGGGAGGACGGACTCCTTCTTGGATACGCGGACCCAATTCCAAAACGCTTGCCCATTTCCGCGAACGAGCGGCCTTGGTCGGTAATCGTTGCGCCGGACGTGGAATAGTCAACCGCTCTGGTGTAGCTTTGAAGAGCGTTATTCCGTTGCGAGGTGAGCCGTGGATAAGCGCCAACAATGGCATTTCTGGTATTGGATGGTCGCCCTGGCCGGCCGCGCCGTCGCCGAATTTCGCGGCGCGCGCATTCGGGTCGAGGACATCGCCACGGAGGCGGTCGGCGGCTGGCTGCGCGAAAACCTGAATGATTTCGACGCTGCGCGCGGCCTGCGGCTGACTTGCATGACCAAGCCCGGCTCGCCCGATCTGGTCGATCTCTTCTTGCGCCAGCATGAAACCGGCGCGCCGCTCGCCAACGACACTTCTGTCGGCGTCGGCTACACCCCCTTGAGCGAACTCGAGCGCGTCGTACTCGCTGCGGAGCAACATCTGAATGGACCGGCCTTCAAGCAAGCTCGTCCCGAGACCGGGGAAGATATCAAGGTCATTGGCGTACGCCAGGGCGGCGGGATAAAGCTCATCCTGTCCTGCACCTTCACTGGCCGGCGTCTCTCCGGCCTCGCGGCCTATCGCCATGCCCGCGAAGCGCTGGCCGACGAGGCCGCGCGAACGGCGCAATCGCTGACGATCCGCGAGGTTTCCGCTCGGGTCAATCGCGGCGACGACATCGACCGCGGTTCGGTCTATCTCACCATCGGCGGGACTTCGGCCGAGTGCGGCGACGACGGCGAGGTCGGCGGCGGCAACCGGTCGAATGGTCTCATCACCCCCTTTCGCCCCATGACGATCGATGCCATGGCGGGCAAGAATCCCATCACCCATGTCGGCAAGCTTTACAGCGCTGCAGCCATTCGTCTGGCGCGCCGCGCCGTCGACGAGCAGCCGGAAATCCGGATCTGCGAATGCGTTCTCGTGAACGAAATGGGCAGGCCGGTTCACCAGCCGCTTTTCGCCCGTCCCGCAATCGGAACGGAGGACGGCGGATTGCCTTCTGGCGTGCGCGATATCGCCGAGGTAGAGATCGCCAGCATTGTCGGCCTGTGGCGTGATTTCCTCACGGACGGCGTCTGTTAGCCGCCAGTTCGTCCTGCCGCAAATGCGCAATTTGCGACAACGCGGAAGAGTTGGAGGCGGGCGTTCCCTGCGGCTCCGAGGTGAATATTCTCGTCAATAACGTTATGATCGCCCGCCGCGCCGGGCGCCGACTTCCAGAGAGAACCATGGAAAAGAAATGGCATTTCAACGTCGGCTACGTCCTGATCGCTTGGATCGCCATCCTGCTGCTGCAGCAATGGTGGAGCGCCGCGCAGAAGACGGAAGTCGTTCCCTACAGCCAGTTTGAGGAGTTGCTGCACCAGGACAAGGTCAAGGACGTCACCGTCGGCGACCAGACCCTGTTTGCGGAGCTGAAGGAGCCTTTGCCCAATGGCCGCAAGCAACTCATCGTCCGGCGCGTCGACCCGCGGATCGCTCATGAACTCAGCGAGGCCAAGGTGCGCTTCTCCGGCGCCGCCGACACCGGCTGGATTTCGACCCTCCTGTCGTGGATCGTCCCCGTGGCGATCTTCTTCCTGCTCTGGTCATTCCTTTCCCGGCGGATGAGCCAGGGCTTGAGCCCTTTCATGGCGATCGGCCAGAGCAAGGCCAAGGTCTTCGTCGAAACCGACATCAAGATCGGCTTCGCCGACGTCGCCGGGGTGGACGAGGCCAAGGACGAGCTCAAGGAAATTGTCGCTTTCCTCAAGGACCCGACCAAATACGGGCGGCTGGGCGCGCGCATCCCGAAAGGCATCCTGCTGGTGGGGCCACCCGGCGTCGGCAAGACGCTGCTGGCGCGCGCGGTCGCCGGCGAGGCGGGCGTGGCGTTCTTTTCGATCAATGGTTCGGAATTTGTCGAAATGTTCGTGGGCGTCGGCGCCGCCCGGGTGCGCGACCTGTTCCTTCAGGCGCGCGCCAAGGCGCCCTGCATCATTTTCATCGATGAACTGGATGCGCTGGGAAGGGCACGCGGGCTGACGGGTCTTGGCGGCGGCGCGGACGAGAAGGAGCAGACCCTGAACCAGTTGCTGAGCGAGCTCGACGGTTTCGACCCGCGCGTGGGCGTGGTGCTGCTCGCCGCGACCAACCGGCCTGAAATTCTAGATCCCGCCTTGCTGCGCGCCGGCCGCTTCGACCGCCAGATCGCGATCGATCGGCCCGACAAGCCGGGGCGCGTCGAAATCCTTGGCGTCCACCTGAAGAAAATCACCATCAACCGCGATGTCGATCCGCAACGGATCGCCGCCCTGACGCCGGGATTTACCGGGGCCGATCTCGCCAATCTGGTGAACGAGGCGGCGACGCTGGCGACCCGGCGCGGCGCGCAGTCGGTGTCATTCGACGATTTCACGGCGGCCATCGAAAGAGTCATTGCCGGACCGGAAAGGCGCAAGAGGCTGATCAATCCGCAGGAGCGCAAAATTGTCGCCTTTCACGAAATGGGGCATGCGATCGTCGCCATGGCCCTGCCGAGCACGGACCCGGTCAAGAAAATCTCGATCATCCCCCGGGGAATGGGCGCTTTGGGTTATACGATGCAGATGCCGGCCGACGACCGCTATCTGATGACCCGCTCGGAGCTGAGCGAGCGCTTGACGGTCCTTCTCGGCGGGCGCGCGGCCGAAGTGGCTGTCGTCCACGAGCCGACGACCGGCGCCGCCGACGATCTTCAACGCGCCACCGAGATCGCGCGCGCCATGGTTTCCCGCTATGGCATGACGGAGGAGGTCGGGCAGGCGACCTTCGTCGAGGAACGGCCGCGCTATCTCGATCCGGCGCTCGGCGGCGCGCGCGCGTCGGACGCCAGCGAAGCTACAGGCGCGGCGATCGACCTGGCGGTGCGCCATCTCGTCGAGGACGCTTTTCAGCGCGCCGCGAAAATCATCGCGAATTGCGCCGAAATCCACAGCAATTCGGCGCAACTTCTCCTAGAGCGGGAAACCTTGAGCGGAGACGATCTCGCGGCCATCGCCGAGGCCGTTCGCGCGCGGATGAAAAAGGACGGCGTTCCGGGCGCCGCCTGATCATCGCTGCGACGCGATCAGCGCCTTCAACTCCCGGGGAGGCGTCGAATCACGATATCATCCGTCCCCCTGCGCCCGCGCTCGTCAGGACATGCGATGCTTGCCGGCCACACGCGAACGGTTCTCGCCTGCGCCCCATTCGCGCCGGCTTCCTCATCGAACAGAACCTCCGCGCCGATTTCGAGCCGGTCAAAATCGCCGTCCACCACCAAATTGCGGTGGAAATAGATTTCACGGCCATCCCGCGTTTCGATGAAGCCGCAATCCTCGCCGGCAAGGAAGCGCATCACCTTCCCTTGCGCCTGTGTTTCATGCGCCTTCACTTCGCCGCGCAGGTCGCGCATGGCGTCCTCGATCTGGCGGATCGCGGCGTCGAAGGCGTCCCTGATGGCGACGGCGGCGTGCTCGTGTTCGGGCACGTCGCCATGGGATCGGTCCACGACGACATCCTTGTGGCCCGGCATCGCGACGCGCAAGGCGACATCAAAAAGATCGCCCTGCTGACGCCGCGCGCCCTTGCTGACGGTCAGGCGGCAGGAGGTGATCCGGCCGCTGAATTTTTCGAGCCGGGCGACCTGTCTGGCGACTTCGGCGCGAAGCGCGTCCGAGGGTTTGAAATGTTGAAAGGCGATTTCCGGCGGCGTTTGCATGAGTTGGCCACCTGAAGTCGAATGCGGAGCGACCCCGATCAGCCCCGCCGAAACGGCGCGGGCGGCGATTTGTCGTCACCCCCCAATATCGGATGTTTCGCGCGAAGATGCGAGACCGCCCGCGCTCGGTAGTATTACGCAAATTGACTTCCGCCCTGCGAAGTTTTCGGTTTTACGACGACGCGGTTCCGGACAGGCGCGTTTCCTCCCGGCGCTCTCTATCTTTACGATTGTGAGCCGCGCGCTTGGCGTGCATGAATGGCGGAAATCGCGCCAACGATCCGCGAGCCGATGAGCCCGTTGTGCGTTTTGGGAGAAATGTCATGGCGATCAGGGATGTTCTCGTTCACCTCGGCGCCGACGAAGCCGCGGAATTCGCGAACGCCTTCGCCCTGCGGCTTGCGGAGCGCATGGGCGCGCATATGACGGCGGCGGCGGTCGTGCTGGATATACCCTTCCCGTCGCCTGAGCCATCGGGCATGGTCCCGGATTGGCCTCTCTTCGATTACGAGACCTTCACGAAGATCGGTGAAGTGCAGCGTGTGGCCGCCGAGAAATCCTACGAGCATTTCGCCCTTGCCGCGCCCGTGGGCGTCCAGACGGAGTTCGTTCTGATCCAGGCCATTTGGGAAAAGGCGCGCGACGATTTCGCGCGCCTGGCGCGGCATTTCGACCTTGCCGTCATCGCGGCGAGCGGCGGCCGCAAGGCGGAAGCGTCGGACGTGGGCGAGGTCAGCGTCGATCTGATTCCAAGCGCGCTTTTCGGCTCCGGACGGCCCCTCTTCATCATTCCCGCCGCGCCAGCCGGCGCCATGCGGCTTGATAAAGCTCTTGTCTGCTGGGACGGCGGCACGCAGGCGGCCCGCGCCCTCGCCGAATCCCTGCCGCTGCTTGCCCAGGCTCAAAGCGTCGAAGTGGCCTGCGTCATCGGGGAAGGCGAAAGTTCGAAGAACCTGCCCGGCTTCGGGATCACGCAGCATCTGGCGCGGCACGGGATCGAGGCGCGTTTGCGCGAACTTGTCAGTTCAAGCGACGCCGGTTCAGCGCTCCTTGATCACGCCCGCGACATCGGCGCCGATTTCCTCGTCATGGGCGGCTATGGCCATTGGCGCGTGACCGAGCTGGTCCTCGGCGGCGCGACGCGAACGATTCTCGAATCCTCGCCCATTCCCGTCTTCATGGCCCATTGAAACCTCTGTGCCAATGGACATTTAGCATCCGAGGGCGATTTCATGATCGGCGGCGAAAAAATCGGCGAAGGCGATGTTCTGCTGATCGTCGACGTTCAGAACGATTTCTTTCCCGACGGCGCTTTGCCGGTTGCGGGCAGCGACGTCATCTTGCCGCGCGTCAATGCGTTGATTGAGGAGGCAGAGCGCGCAGGCGCGCTGATCGTCGCGCAGCGCGATTGGCACCCGCCGAATCACATTAGTTTCGTCCAGCAAGGCGGGCCGTGGCCGCGCCATTGCGTGCAGCACGAAAGCGGCGCGGCGTTCCATCGCAACCTGCGGCTTCCGGCCGACGCGCTGATCGTCAGCAAAGCCGACCGGCCGGATCTGGAACAATATTCGGCCTTCGACCGCAGCGACCTCGCCGTTGAGAAAAACGCTCCATGGCTTCGACCGGCGGTTCGGACGGCTCACGAAAATCCAGCAGGCGTCGTTTTTTCAATCGTTGAACGGAACCTCCGCAGCGAGAGCGGCCGTCGCAACGCTCAGTGACACGCCCGGGGCGGTGGCTTCGAAAACGATCGCGCCAGACCCGCTCGGGGCTGGCCGCCAGGCCGGCCTGGACTTTTATAATAGCCACGGGCGCGAAGCTTTCGCCTATGCGGACAAAGATGGCGGTCTCGCCATCGCCGGCTTCGCCGGCAAGCGCCAGTTTGCCGTTAATCTCGGGTGGATCGGCCACCCATCTGGGAAACGTAGTCTCATGAAGGAACCGCGCGCATCGGTCGTCGGAGCCGCATTCCTCGGTTGGGCTCCACGCATTCTGGTCGTCGAAGATGACCCCGCCATCGGCCTGCTGCTGACCTACAATCTCGAAGCCGAAGGCTATCTGGTCGAGCGCGTCGAGCGTGGCGACAAGGCAGAATCGCGGCTGGAGGAATCCCCTCCCGACCTCGTCATTCTCGAATGGATGCTGCCAGATGTGTCCGGCTTCGAAATCTGCCGCCGCCTGCGGGCGCGGGAGGTGACACATACGCTCCCTGTCCTCATGCTGACGGCGCGCGGCGACGAGGGCGTGCGCGGGCTTTCCATCGGTTCCGACGATTATGTGGTCAAGCCCTTCTCCGTGCCGGAACTGATGGCCCGGGTCCGCGCCCTGCTGCGCCGGGCGCGCCCGGCGCGCGCCAAGGCGAGGCTGAGCGCGGGCGAGCTCGAACTTGACCGCGAGACCCGCAGCGTCCGCCGCGGGGGCCGCAAAATCCATCTCGGCCCGACCGAATTCCGCCTGCTCGAATATCTGATGGAAAAGCCGGGCCAGGTGTTTTCGCGCGCGCAATTGCTCGACAGCGTGTGGGGGGCTGTCCGCAGAGATCGACGAGCGCACGGTCGACGTCCATATCGTCCGCCTGCGGAAAGCGCTGGCGACGGGCGACGAAAACAACCCGATCCGCACCGTGCGCGTCTCGGGCTATTCCTTCGACGAGACTTTCGGGCGGGACTGAATTTCTCCTGATTCAGAGGCTGTCCTTAGCGGAGCCGGGAGGCAATGCCCGCCCATGGGAACAACTGCCGTCGGCTTGCGCCATGAGGCGGTCGCTGTCGGTGGCGGGAAGCTCCCCTTGAAGCCGTTTTCTTCCGTTCGACCGACGGCCGCTTCCCGCCCATCCTTGCCGTTGCCGGCGACTTCGGCGGTAGTCTGTTTCCCGCTGAGGGCGACCGATCCGGCGGCCTCGATCCAGTTCTCCGTAAAACCCATATGTAGTGGGCGTATGCTCTAACCGGCTCGGCACGGAACTTTCATCGCGATGCGGCCGGATTCGCGGCGCTCGTTGAGCCGCAAGGACTCACAAGGCAACCTCCTACACGCGAGGCCTACGACGCACGGGCAAAGAGCGTCTCGCCGAAGTAAGGCCCCGGATGCGTTGATGCGTCGTTCGCCAGGAAAGAAGCTGTCGTCACCGCCGAAATACGTTGCCGGACATCCTGAGGCGCCGCGAAAATCGCCATAGCCTCCTTGATTTCGTCTCTGTCGGATCCAGCGCTCCAAACGGCCTCTTCAATGGCTTGATCTGGCCGAAGGCCGGCTGCGCCTCGATCGCCTATGCCGCAATGGCGCCGATCGACTTTCTTCCCCTGCCGGAACCCACCCCACGCGACAGGTCGCGCGGGGACCCCGGGCCGCCGTCATTCCTCGCGAAACAACAAAGTCGCTCTCGCGCCATCCTCCGCTGGCGCTGCGGTCGCAATCCTCACCCCGTCGCGCAAGCGCGACGGGGACCCCGAGGCGATGCGCCGTCGATCGCCTCCGGCCCATCGATCGCCATCGAGACCGCAATGGCGCGGGCTCGAAACACAGATCAAGGAGAATTCCCATGGCCACCATCGGCGCCTTCAAAAAGACCGGCTCGAACGAGTTCACCGGCCAAATCCTCACCCTCTCGGTCCAGGCCAAGAACGTCCGCATCGTCCCCGAGACCAACCGCTCGGGCGAGAACAGCCCCAGCCACCGGGTCTACTGCGGCCGAGTCGAGGTGGGCGCCGCCTGGTCCAAGCGCTCCAACGAGGGCCGCGACTATCTGGGCCTCAAGCTCGACGATCCGAGCTTCACCGCCCCGATCTTCGCCAACCTCTTCGACGACGAGGATGGCGAGGGCTACAGCCTGATCTGGTCTCGCCCCGGCCGCCGCGCCGACTGACCCCGACCACGACGCCCCGTCCGGCAGGTCCGGGTGGGGCGCCCCTTCACCAAACTCCAGGGCGATCCAGCCGGTCTGGCTATGGATCGCTTCCGACCGCGGTCATCCTGTTGCTGTCCTTCGGCGTCACTCTTCGAATGAGATCGGCCGCCTCGACGCTCAGCGCGTCCGCAATCCGGCCCAGCACGGTTACGCTCGCCGACACGTCGGCGCGCTCGATCGCCCCGACATACCGGGCGCTCAACCCGGCGCTCTCCGCCAATTCCTCCTGCGTCATGTGCCTGGCATGACGCAACCGACGCAGGTTGATCGCCATGACCTCCTTGAGATCCATGGCGACAAGGGAGCCGATATAGGAACCATCGTTCCAGGAACGATGGTTCTGATTCGTAACGAGGCGTGCTATTCTTGGACGCCCCGGGTCACCCCGCTTGTCGGCGCCGGCCGCCAACGTGATGCCTGTCGCGCATCACCAAAATACATGGAATTGGCGCGTGACCCACGTAACGCCGCGATCATTCCGTGGTAAGACTTTATCGATCGGACCTTTGCGGGAGCCCGATATGGCCACGCCACCTTTCGACGACCACCCCCCTCTGACCGAGCGCGTGAACGCCTATGACGAGCGACATTTCGTGACCTACCTCCGGCTGCTCGACGCCCAGAGGGATGGCGCGGACTGGCGCGAAGCGGTCGCAGTGATCTTCGGCCTCGACCCTGAACGCGAGCCGCAGAGGGCAAGAGCGGTTCATGACAGCCACTTGGCGCGGGCCCGCTGGATGACCGAAACCGGTTACAGGCATCTCCTCGAACCGCGCCTGCAATAGTGATCGCCCGCCACGCATCAGCCTTTCGGATCGCCGCCAAGTCGCACAACTGGTCGTTGCGCGCGATGCAGCATCGAGGCCTAGTTTCGAACGCCAGATTCCCGATCGTGGGCGCGTCCCCTCGGCACAAGAGGGGCCGGTTGGTAAAGGGAGGCGTCCATGCCCACATCCTTCTGGCGGTCATCGGAGACGATCGAACAGCTGAACCGCCTCGACCGTTCCGGCTTCGCCGTCGAATTCCTGCGCCGCAACGCCCGTTACCGCAGCGACTACATCCGCACGCTCCGCCAGGTCGCGCGCGGCGGAATCGACCCGGCCAGCGCCCGGTCCGATTTCGCCCGCCGTTGGGGGTTGCGCTTTCGTCCACGACCCTGACGTTCCTGCCGGACGCCAGCCGACGGTCTGGCTCCCGGATCGATCGCCCGGCGCGCTGATTATGGCGCCGGCTCCGCCCGGCTTCGACACTGGCGCGATTTTCGATCCGGCGGCGCTGGGAACGATCGTCGTCGACCGCGTGGAAGCTGATGGCCGGCACGTCGTGGTCGGCGACGCCTCGGGCCAGCTTCAAATATGGCTGCAAAGCGCCGATACCGAGCAGCCTTCGGCCGTTGTCCTGCCGTTCGACAGCGCATTCGAGCTACGCCTCGATGTTGCGTCGCGCCTTTATCGGCGGCTTCGGGGCCGGCGAACCGGCCTGCTGCCGCGCGCCCTGCAACTCACGCTGATGCAGCGGTCGCGACTTACGCTGCTGCTGCACGCCTTCGATTTTCATGAGGCGGGAGCCGGACCGCGTGACATCGCCTCCGCGCTGATTGACGCCAAGGAAGCGGCGCTTCCCGCCATCGAATGGAAAAGTTCGGCCGCACGTCGCAAGGCGAACCGATTGATCCATGACGCCATCGCGCTCGTGAACGGCGGTTATCTCAAGCTGCTGCGCGGCGGCTGACGCCTCCCCGCGCCCTCCCGTCCACGCCGGCCTTCCGTGCTTACGGGCTCCGCCCTATGCCGAGAGCGAGCCGCGCCGCCCCCGACCGCGATCGAGGGGGACGCCGACCGGCACGCAATCTTCGTCCTCCCCCCGCGCTTGCGTTCTTCGCCACCGTGATCCCGACACGCCGCGCTTTGTCCGCGGCGCCTTGAACCGGCACGGAGGCCCCTCATGCACGACAGACTTGCGAACATCGCGGCGCGCTATGTCAAAACCCATGAGGCCGCGCGCCTCCTCGGCCTCTCCGCCCGCACGCTGGAAAAATACCGCTGCCACGGCAGCGGCCCGACCTTCCGCAAGCTTGGCGGGCGCGTGGTCTATGCGATCGACGATCTCGAGGCCTGGGCCGACCAGGCCGCCTGCCGCTCGACCTCCGATCCCCGCTATGTCGAGGCCCGCGCCGTTGGCCGGGTGGCCGAGAATGGTCGCGTCTCCATTGCCCAACCAATGCGCTGAGGCGACGCCCGGCCATGTCGCGTCCTCGCCTCATAACGCCCAGCGAACGAAGCAAACTTGACCCTTTCGTCGTCGCGGCCGGCGACGCTTCGCCGCGCGACCAGCGCGACCTCATGGAGCGGCCGTTCTTTTCGCTGGCCAAGGCCAAGCGCACCGCGCCGATCCTTTATGAGGCTGGGACCACGCGCGTCGAAGTCTTCGCCGTCCCCGAGCACGGCATGGCGACCATCTGGGACGCCGACGTGCTGATCTGGGCCGCGAGCCAGATCGTCGAGGCCGAAAACCTGGGCCTCAGGACATCCCGCTTCCTGCGCTTCACCCCCTACCAACTCCTGATGGCGGTCGGCCGCGAGACCGGTTCGCGCGACTACAAGCTGCTGAAGGGCGCGTTGACGCGCCTGCAATCGACCGTGATCCGCACCACCATTCGCCACGGCGAGCATTGGCGTCGCCACCAGTTCTCCTGGGTCAACGAATGGGAGGAATGCACGACGCGCGACGGCCGGGTCGAGGGCATGGAGCTCGTTCTTCCCGACTGGTTCTATCGCGGCGTCATCGACCGCTCGCTGGTTCTCTCCATCGACTCGGCTTATTTCCGGCTGACAGGCGGGATCGAGCGCTGGCTCTATCGCGTCGCCCGCAAACATGCCGGCCGCCAGTCCAACGGCTGGATTTTCGAGATCGCCCATCTGCACGAGAAATCCGGCAGTCTCGCCAAACTCGCCGACTTCGCCTTCGATCTGCGCCGGATTGCCGCCCGCCAGTCCCTTCCTGGCTATCGGCTGCACATCGAACGGAACGGTCGGCGCGAACTGCTGCGCATCCTGCCCGCCAAGTTATCCACAGGCCTTGTGGATATCCCTGTGGACGGCCTCGGGACTTCGGGCGTGCCGCTTATCGGGATTTCGGGCGTGGCGGTATCGGGACTTCGGGAGTGCCAATCACAGCTAACGCTTTGGCCTGAAAAGGTAATCTCGGCGCGTAACTTAGAATCTAACAGAGACTCTAACTTTTTTATTGGCCGCGCGCGCAATGGGGAAATCGTCGCCGGCGCGTCGAATTCATCTTCCGACATCGCCGCCGATCCGCCGTGTCCGCCCTTCATTCGCAAGCCGGGAGGGGCGCAATGATCGTCGCGCTTCTCAACCAGAAGGGCGGCGTCGGCAAGACGACGCTGGCCCTCCATCTGGCCGGCGAATGGGCGCGGCAGGGCAAGAGCGTCACGTTGATCGACGCCGACCCTCAGGGCTCGGCGCTCGACTGGTCGCAACAGCGGGCGCGAGAGAACCTGTCGCGGTTGTTCGGCGTCGTCGGCCTGGCGCGCGACACGTTGCATCGAGAGGCGCCGGAGATCGCGCGTGACGTCGATCACGTCGTCATCGACGGTCCGCCGCGTGTCGCGGGGCTTATGCGTTCCGCACTGCTAGCCGCCGACCTGGTGCTGATCCCGGTGCAGCCGTCTCCCTTCGACGGCTGGGCTTCGGCCGAGATGCTGACGCTGCTCGCCGAGGCGCACATTTACCGCCCGCAACTCGCCGCCCGCTTCGTGCTGAATCGCTGTGCTTCCCGCACCGTCATCGCCCGCGAGACGGCCGAGACGCTCGCCGATCATGACCCGCCCGTGCTCGCCAGCGCCATCGGCCAGCGTGTCGCTTTCGCCGAGGCTGCGCAGACCGGCCGCCTCGTCTCCGAAATCGACGCCGACAGTCCCGCCTCGCGCGAGATCGCCGCGTTCGCCGTCGAGATCGAGAGGGTCGCGCCGTGAACGATCGCTCCACCAAACGCGATTTCGCCGCCCGTCCGCGTGACGCCGAAACCTGGATCAAGGCGCCCGATACGCCATCCCCCCGCGCGCCCGCCGCCGCCGGTTTCACCGCCCGTCTGACGATCGACATTACGCCAATGCTGCGCGGCCGCATCAAAGTCGCCGCCTTCCGGCGCGGCGTCACCGTCGCCGACATGCTGCGCGATCTGCTCGCGCGCGAATTCCCCGCCGATCCCGGAGACCCGTCATGAAACACAGCGAGAAACCACCCGCGGCGCGCGCCGTGCCGCTATCGCATCGGCGCGCCGGGCCCCTGACCCGTGTCGAGCTGACGTGGATCGAGAAGAAAATCGAGTTCTGGCTTCGCTTCGGGCGCCGCGCCGAAGAGACGATTCTCGATCGTAGCCGCAGCGTTTCGAGCTTCGCGCCTGGCAGCGTCTTCGCCTTCGTGCGCTGGGCGTCAAACGACTTCGGCACAGTGATTTCGCGCATGGACATCGTGCGCGCCGTCGCGCCCGGCGAGCGCTACCAGACGCTACCCTTCGTGCGTCCCGGCGGCGAAATCCTGCTGCGCGTCGACGGCTGGCCCAAGGTCGAGCGGGCGCTGCAATTCATCGACGCCATCGAGGCGCTTGGCGTCGATCCCGCCGACGCCGCGCCGGACTATTGGCGCCATCTTCACAACCGTCTCGCCGCTGGCCATGAGCCCCGCGCTTACACGCGCGAACAGCATGAGGCTTGGCTGAAACGCCGGAGCGTCACGCCATGAGCCGATTCAGGGCCATCACGATGATGGGCTTCGCCATGCTCGCGATCGGCGCTCCGGCCCTTGTGCGTCCGACGCCGCAGCTGATCTGGAACGCCACCGCCAGCACGCCAATCGGGCTCTATGCGCTACGGCCGATCAGGCGCCTCCACGCCATGGAACTGGTCGTGGCCCGGCCGCCCGGGCCGATCGCGAGCTTCCTCAGCCGTGGCGGCTTCCTGCCGAAGGGCGCGCCATTGCTGAAGCATGTCATGGCGCTGCCCGGACAGACGGTTTGCCGCAAAGGCGACGCCATCACCGTTGACGGCGTCGCCGCCGGCGACGCGCATGAGCGCGACCATCTCGGCCGTCCACTACCGAGCTGGAGCGGATGCCGGACACTGCGGCCGGGCGAGGTCTTCCTCATGAACCCAGCCGTTCCAGACAGCCTGGACGGCCGCTATTTCGGCCCGCTCCCCATCACCTCGATTGTCGCTCGCGCGGTCCCGCTCTGGACCGACGAGGACGATGACGGTCGCTTCGTCTGGCGCGTCGCCATTGACTGAACCACCGCTCAACCCGCCAACCAAGGAGGCCCCACATGGCGCAGATTGGTCAGTTCACCCGGAATAAGTCGGGTTTTATCGGACGCATCCACACGCTCGCCTTCGACCGCCATCTCACCCTCGCGCCGGCCGACCACAGCGACGCCGAGAACGCGCCGGACTATCGCGTCCATCTCGGCGACAGCGACGGGCCGGAGATCGGCCCAGAAATCGGAGCTGCCTGGAAGCGCACCGGCGAGAAGGCCGGCGATTACATCTCGCTGCTCATCGATGACCCCGCGCTAACGCAGCCGATCCGCGCCAATCTGTTCCAGTCGAGCGACGACAAGTCCGCCTGGATTCTGAACTGGAACCGCCCGCCCAAGCGCGGCGAGCGGATTGACCGCATGCGACATGTGCTCCCGATCGCATGCGGGACGGTCCGCCGAGGCCCCATCCCTTTGTTCGCGGAAAGACCGTCTCATCCCTTCGTCCCGCTCGACGATCCGTCGGCCGTCGCGCGCGGACGAGGTCAAGGGCGGCCATCGGCCGGCGCGTGCGCCTTGCCCTTGACGGAGGCGAGCACGATGGCCTGCTGGCGTCGTCGCGGAGATTGGGCAGGCTCCCGATTTACGCTTCCTCTTCTGGTCGGCCTGCTCACGATCGGCTCGCCTGTGGCGCCCATTTCCGCACTGGCGGCCCCAGTGGGTCAGCTTACGGCAAGCGATCCCTATGCCGCGCATGTGGCGGAAGCCTCGCGGCGCTTCGCCATTCCGACCGCGTGGATACGCGCCGTCATGCGCGTCGAAAGTCGCGGTGATCGGGGTGCGGTTTCCCGCAAAGGCGCCCTCGGCCTCATGCAGCTCATGCCGAAGACCTGGGCGCAATTGCGCGCGCGTTATGGCCTCGGTCGCGATCCATTCGATCCGCGCGACAACATTCTGGCGGGCGCGGCATATCTGCGCGAGATGCGCGACCGCTACGGGTCTCCGGGTTTTCTCGCGGCGTATAACGCTGGTCCCGGCCGTTACGAGGATTATCGCGACCGGCTTCGACCGCTGCCGCCAGAAACCGTCGCCTACGTCGCGGCGCTTGCCCCCTTTGTCGAGGGCGGCGCGATCCCTGAGCCGGTCGCCTTAGTGGCCTTCCATGGATCGTCCTGGACCCGTGCGCCGCTCTTCATCGTGCGCGCTGACGGCGCGCCGAATGCAGATCAGACGCCATTCGATCCTCCGGCGCGCGCCGCTTCCACTGTCGTTCCAGTGCGCGACCTGACGGCAATCGCGCCGCAATCAGACGGCCTGTTCGTCGCGCTCTCGACGCCGGGGCGGACGCCATGAGCGTGCGCCGTCCGCAGCATCGAAAACGGGCGCGCCGCACGCCCGGAGGCATCGACGCCGCCGAGAATGCCCACATCTTCGCGCAACGCCTGACGCTTGGCGCATTCCGGCGTATTTGCGCGCCAGGGCGTGTCATGGCGCGGATCAGCGAAGAATTGACGGGGCGCGCGGGAGACGAGCGCCAACCGACCGAACGAGGGCGAGATAAAAGCGCGCAATGTGCGCAAGGGGCGGTTGGTTGTTTTTGCTGGGATTTTTCGCTGATCCGGCAATGTGCGCCCCGAGCCCGCAATGTGCGCGACGCCATCAATGCGTTGCCGATCCTTCGTTTTTCGCACATTGCGGGAGCTGGCCGTGGCTGAGGAGAACGACTTCCAGCCCCGGCCAGGCCGTATCCGGTCCTCGCGCAGCCAGCGTACAAAACCGTTCATCGCCCAGGCGCTCGCCGCCGCCCAGCGCGCCGGCGGCGGCGTCTCCCGGAATGGCGGGATCGTCAGCCACCGTAATTCCCGCTTCGGTCGCGGCCGCGTCGCCAGCGTTCAGGCCAACCGCCTGCTGACCGGACGCTCGCGCATCACTGTCATCAAGACCCGCGTCGTCCGCCACACGGCGAGGTCCGCGCCGCTTGCCGCCCATCTCGGCTATCTCCGCCGCGAGGGCGTCACCCGGGACGGGGAGAAGGCCAGGCTGTTCGGCGCCGAGATCGAGGACGCCGACCCACGAGCCTTCGCCGAGCGCTGCCAGAACGACAGGCATCATTTCCGGTTCATCGTCTCGCCGGAGGACGCTCCGGAGATGTCCGACCTCAAGGGCTTCGCCCGCGAGCTGGTCGGCCAGATGGAGACCGATCTCGGCACGAAGCTCGACTGGGTCGGCGTCGATCATTGGAACACCCAGCACCCGCATGTCCACATCATCGTGCGCGGCCTCAGTGACGACGGCCAGGACCTCGTCATCTCGCGCGACTATATCAAGGAAGGCATGCGCGCCCGCGCCCAGGACCTGGTCACGCAGGAACTGGGGCCGCGCACCGATCTCGACATCCACCGCGCCCTTGAGCGCCAGGTCGAGGCCGAACGCTGGACGCAGCTCGACCGCCAGCTTGTTCGTGACGCCGGCCGCCACGGCGTCATCGACCTCGCGCCCGCGCCCGGCGAGCAACCAGACCAATTCCATGCGCTGAAGGTTGGACGGCTACGTCGCCTGGAGGCGCTCGGCCTCGCCCGTCAACTCGGGCCCGGACAATGCGGGCCCGGACAATGGATGATAGACGAAAGCGCCGAGACGACGCTGCGCGAGCTCGGCGAGCGCGGCGACATCATCAAGCGCATTCACCGCAGCCTGACCGAGCGTGGCGTCGAACGCGGGACGGCGAACTACGTGCTGGCTGGTGAGAGTCTGGATGTCCCCGTCATCGGGCGGTTGGTCGATCGCGGCCTCGACGACGAACTGAAGGGCACGGCCTATGCCATCGTCGATGGCGTCGACGGCCGCACCCACCACATCAAGCTGCCCGACCTCGACGCTGCCGGCGACAGCGCGCCGGGCTCGATCGTCGAGCTGCGCAAGTTCGACAACGCGCAGGGACGGCGGCGCGTGGCGCTCGCCGTCCGCTCCGATCTCTCGATCGAGGCCCAGGTCACGGCGAGCGGCGCGACCTGGCTCGACCGGCAGGCCATCGCACGGGAACCGGCAGCTCTGGCTCAGGCCGGCTTCGGCGCCGAGGTGCGGGAAGCGATGGAGCGCCGCGCCGAGCAACTCATCGAGCAAGGCCTCGCCGAGCGACAGGCCCGCAGCCTCGTCTTCACGCGCAATCTGATCGCCACGCTACGCGGCCGCGAGGTGGAGGCGCTGGGCGAAAAGCTCGCGGCCGAAACCGGGCGGCCGTTCAACCCTTCTGCGACAGGCGAATACGTCGCCGGGACCTGTCGCCAGCGCTTCGCGCTCGCCTCCGGCCGATTCGCCATGATCGACAATGGGTTGGGTTTCCAGCTCGTGCCCTGGTCGCCGTCGCTGGAAAAACAGCTCGGCCGGCACGTCTCCGGCGTCGCCCGCGGCGACGGCGGCGTCGACTGGGGTTTTGGACGCAACCAAGGACTCGGGCTGTGAGCCTTTCCACCCGACGACTTCAGGAAAGGACAGCCGCCATGTCCGCGACCAAGATCCTCTGGGGCCAGGTCATCACGGTTTTCCTCATCGTGCTGACGACGATATGGGCCGCGACCGAATGGACGGCCTGGCGCCTCGGCTTCCAGCCCGAGCTTGGTCGCCCCTGGTTCGAGCTGCTCCACTTCCCCTTCTATCCGCCGCCCGCCTTTTTCTGGTGGTGGTTTGCCTATGACGCCTATGCCCCATCGATTTTCATCGAAGGCGCCTATATCGCCGCATCGGGCGGCGTCATCGCGGCGGCCGTCGCGATCGGCATGTCGGTCTGGCGGGCGCGTGAGGCCAAAAACGCCGAGACCTATGGCTCCGCCCGTTGGGCGCAGGAGAAGGAGATCGAACAAGCCGGATTGCTCGGCCCCGATGGCGTGGTGCTCGGCCGCTACGAGCGGGCCGATCTTCGCCATGATGGCCCCGAGCATGTGCTGTGCTTCGCGCCGACCCGGTCAGGCAAGGGCGTCGGCCTGGTCATCCCTTCGCTGCTGACATGGCCGGGCTCAGCCATCGTCCACGACATCAAGGGCGAGAACTGGCAGCTCACCGCCGGCTTCCGGGCGCTGCATGGCCGCGTTCTGTTGTTCGATCCGACCAATGCTGAGTCGTCCGCCTTCAATCCCCTGCTGGAGGTTCGGCGCGGCCCTTGGGAGGTGCGCGACGTCCAGAACATCGCCGACATTCTGGTCGACCCCGAAGGCAGCCTGGAGAAGCGGAACCATTGGGAAAAGACCAGCCATGCGCTGCTGGTCGGCGCGATCCTGCACGTCCTCTATGCCGAGGAGAACAAGACGCTCGCCGGGGTCGCCGCCTTCCTCTCCGACCCGAAGCGACCGATCGAGTCGACGCTGGACGCGATGATGCGAACGGCGCATCTCGGCGAGGCCGGCGTCCATCCCGTTGTCGCCTCGGCCGCGCGCGAACTGCTCAACAAATCCGGCAACGAGCGCTCGGGCGTGCTCTCGACCGCCATGTCCTTCCTTGGTCTTTATCGCGATCCGGTCGTTGCGGCGGTGACGCGACGCTGCGACTGGCGGATCACCGACATCGTCGGCGGAGGTCGCCCGACCACGCTCTACCTCGTGGTGCCGCCATCGGACATCAACCGGACCAAGCCGCTGATCCGCCTGATCCTCAACCAGATCGGCCGCCGGCTCACCGAGGATCTGCAGGCCAAGTCCGGCCGGCGGCGGCTCCTCCTGATGCTCGACGAATTCCCGGCGCTCGGCCGGCTCGACTTCTTCGAGTCCGCGCTCGCCTTCATGGCGGGTTATGGCATCAAGAGCTTTTTGATCGCGCAATCGCTGAATCAGATCGAGAAGGCCTACGGACCCAACAACTCGGTCCTCGACAACTGCCACGTGCGGGTGAGCTTCGCCACGAATGACGAGCGCACCGCCAAACGCGTGTCCGACGCCCTCGGCACCGCCACCGAGATGAGGGCGATGAAGAATTATGCCGGAAGTCGGCTGGCGCCCTGGCTCGGCCATCTCATGGTCTCCCGTTCGGAAACCGCCCGCCCGCTTCTCACGCCGGGCGAGGTCATGCAGCTCCCGCCGAGCGACGAGATCGTCATGGTGTCCGGCGTTCATCCGATTCGGGCGAGGAAGGCCCGCTACTTTGAGGATGGCCGTTTCCTGGAACGCATCCTGCCGTCGCCCATTCTCGCAAGGCCAAAGATGGCGCGGCCCGACGATTGGAGTTCGCGACCGCTGCCGCCGCGCCCCGACATTGCGGAGCCGAAGGCACATGACGAGAGGGTGGACGACGAAGATCCAACCGGATCGGACCGGCGACAGCAACCAGAATTGGACAAGGCGAAAACCGTCGAAAAGAAGGAGCCGCTCGATAACGAATTCACGCCCGATCCTTTCGACGATATGGAGGACGATATGGCTCGGGTCGGCCGGATGGACGAGATCATGTGGGGCGTCGCTCGCCAGGCCTCGCTCGACCCTGGCGACGACATGGGGCTCTGAGGCGACCATGACCACGTCGAAGAAGAAAACCCAGATATCGGTCTATCTCGACCCAAATGTCATGAAGGCCCTATCTGCCTATGCGGCGCGGCGCGAGCAGCCGATGTCGCTGATTGCCGAAGCCGCGATCGCTTCCTTCCTGTCGCCCGACGCCGATGAACGGCGCGAGGCCGCGGTCGCCAAGCGTCTCGACCAGGTCGATCGCCGCCTGGCGCGGCTTGAGCGCGATGTCGGGATTTCGGTCGAGATGCTCGCCGTCTTCGTTCGTTTCTGGCTCGCCACCACGCCGGCGCTGCCTGAACCCGCCGCCCAAGCGGCGCGCGCCAAGGCCGGCGAACGCTACGACGCCTTCGTTACCGCGCTTGGCCGACGCCTCGCAAAGGGGCCGAAGCTCAGGCAAGAGATTGCTGAGGACGTCACCCCGCAAGGAGGCTAGACGCTATGACCGTGGCCTACCGAGTGGTCCGCCCTTAACCTTTGCGCGCCTGAGCAAACGGGGGTTACTCGGCGTCGCCGAGCCTATCCCCAGCAAAGGGGGCGGACCATGGACGATGATAGCATCACTTATGTTGGATTCGATGTGTCGAAGGCGAAGCACGCGATTGCCATCGCAGAATCTGGCCGAACCGGCGAAGTGCGATATTTCGGCGAGATTGAAGCGACGCCTGCGGCAGTTGAACGGTTTGTGCGTAAGCATGAGAAGAAACACCCGCGGCTGCACTTTTGCTATGAGGCCGGCCCAACCGGCTACGGCTTGTATCGGCAGATCGTAGCGATGGGCCATGCTTGCGAAATGATGGCGCGCTCCTGCGTTCCGATGCGTCCCGGTGATCGCGTAAAAACAAATCGTCGGGACGCCCTGACCTTGGCTCGCCTGCTGCGATCCGGCGAACTGACGGGGATTTGGGTCCCCGACGACGTGCACGAGGCGATGCGAGATCTTGCCCGAGCCCTCGAAGCCGCGAGCGAGGACCTGCGCAAGAAACGCCAGCAGTTGCAGTCTTTTCTTTTGCGGCACGGGCGGATCTTCACCGGCCGACGGCACGGAAGCGTAGCCTACTTGCGATGGCTGGCGGCGCAAAAGTTCGACCATCCGGCCCAACAGATTGTCGTCCAGGATCTGGTCGATGCGGTGCGCGACGCCACCGAGCGTCTCGCCCGGTTCGAACGCCATATCGGGGAACTCGTCCCGGTTTGGTCGATGGCGCCGTTCGTGGCGGCCTATCAGGCTCTGCGCGGGGTTTCCTTGATTGTCGCGGTCATTTTCGCCGTCGAAATCGGCGACGTCCGCCGCTTTGACAATCCGCGTCAATTGATGGCCTTTCTCGGCTTGGTTCCATCGGAGCGCTCGACAGGCGACAGCGTTAAGCGAGGTGGTCTGACGCTGGCGGGCAACCGCCGGGCTCGGCGCGCGCTCGTTGAAGGCGCCTGGGGCTACCGCCATCCGGCCCGCGTTACCGAAACGATCCGAAAGCGGCTTGAGAATCTACCAAAGGTCGTGCGCGACATCCCATGGAAAGCGCAAGTCCGGCTTTGCAAGCGCTATCGCCAAATGACGTCGACTGGAAAGAAGGCTCCCATCGTCATTGCGGCGATCGCCCGCGAGATGGCCGCCTTTCTCTGGGCCATCGGTCGGGCGGTCGACCCGCAGCCGACCGCGTGAAGGAGGACATGATGATGGGCGACGACGTTGGAGGTCTTCTGCGGCAGCATGCATCCAGAGGGCCTCCGATAGATTAAAGAAAGCGATCAGGACGACAGCGAGGTGACGGGACGCGGCCACGGTGGGGAATTCCCGAGCGCCACTATGTGGCTGGCACGATCCAACGAGGGGATGTCTCGCGCGATGTTGAAAAGGGCTCGGCGGACGTCGCTGGTTGATGAGGCTATGCAGCCTCGCAGGCGGGGTCAAGGTCTTTGCCGACGGCGAACTCTTCCTGATGGGCGAGAAGCGCGGCGCGCAGGCT
>JAJYDD010000401.1 GCA_021777795.1 Pseudomonadota bacterium
AAGCTCGCCGCGATGCTCTGCGATTCACTCGACGCCTATGCGCTGGAAGGCGAGGGCGATAACGCCGTCGTGATGCGCCAGATCGGCCGCCCACTCATCGACGCGATGCTGACTTTCGCAAAGGGCGATTACGCCGAGGCGGTCGAGGGCATCCAGCCGTTGCGCTACGACGTCTGGCGCATCGGCGGCAGCCATGCGCAGCGCGAAATCGTCGATCTCACGCTGCTCGCCGCCGCCGAGCGGGCGGGCGAATCTCGGCTGGCGCGCGCGCTCACCGCCGAGCGCGCCGCGCTGCGCCCGACCGCGCGCTGGAAGGCGCGACGTGATCGCGTCCGGGCGATGTGAATTGGCGCGCAAGTTGCGAGGCGATAACTTGAACAGGAGCCCCATCCCATGCTGAGCACCCGGCAACCGATTTTGCGCAATTTCTGGTACGCCACCGTGCTCGTCGAGAGCTTGGCCGACGGGCCGAAGCCCTTCAAGCTGCTGGGCCAGGAGATCGTGCTGTTCCTCGACAAAGAGGGCGCCCCCGCCGCGCTGGAGGATCGCTGCTGCCACCGCACCGCCAAGCTCTCCAAGGGTTGGATCCACGACGGCAATATCGTGTGCGGCTATCACGGCTGGGAATATGACCGCGAGGGCAAGCTGGTCATGATCCCGCAGTTTCCGTTCGAGCAGGCCGTGCCCAACGCCAAGGCGAAGAATTTCCACGCCAAGGAGCGTTACGGCTATGTCTGGGTCTGCCTGGGCGAGCCGCTTAGCGACATTCCCGCGCTCGACTATGAGACGGACCCGGCGTTCCGCCGCATCCAGCAATTCTACGACCGCTGGCAAACCTCGTCGCTGCGGTTGATGGAGAACTCGTTCGACAACGCCCATTTCGCCTTCGTCCACAAGGGCACGTTCGGCGACATCAACCAGCCCAAGCCCGAGAAATACGAAATCACGGAAACCGATTACGGCTTCGTCGCCGAGACCATCGTCACCGTGCGCAACCCGCCGAATGCTGTCCGCATCACCGGAACGAGCGAGCCGACCACCAAGCGCATCATGCGCAATCACTGGTATCTGCCGTTCTGCCGCACGATGGACATGCACTACCCCTCGGGCCTGCGCCACGTCATCTTCAACTGCGCCACGCCGATCGACGACGGCGCCATCCAACTCATCCAGATCCTCTATCGCAACGACCGCGAGGAGGATTGCTCGACCGCCGAGTTGATCGCCTGGGACAAGGCGATCATCGAGGAGGACCGCGATATGCTGGAGGCGACCGATCCCGACGCCATCGTCGACATGGGCCGCAAAATCGAAATGCACATGCCCTCCGACCGTCCCGGCATGATGATGCGCAATCGCCTGCTGGCGCTTTTGAAGGCGCATGGCGAGGCAGAGGCGCCACGATGAGCCGCATCGTCGAATTGATCGAGGATATCGGCGACGTCCCCTTCAGCGTTGAACCGTCGATGCTGCGGCGGCGTTCGCGCGATTATTTCTGGTACAGTCAGGCTTTGGCCGAGGATCTCGCCGGCAAGCAGGCCGACGTCATCGTCACGCCGCGCAATGAGGCCGACGTGATCCGCGTCGCCGCCGCTTGCGCCCGGCGGCGCGTGCCACTGACCCCGCGCGGGGCTGGCACTGGCAATTACGGGCAGGCGGTGCCGCTGCAAGGCGGCGTCGTGCTCGACATGAGCGAGATGAGCGATCTCGGATGGGCGCGCCCCGGCCACATGCGCACCCAGCCTGGCGCGCGGATGCACATCGTCGATGATTGGCTGAGGCTCGGCGGCCAGGAGCAGAGGCTGCATCCCTCCACCAAGCGCAGCGCGACGGTCGGCGGCTTCGTCGCCGGCGGCTCCGGCGGCGTCGGCTCGGTGACGTGGGGCGGCCTGCGCGAGCCCGGCAATGTGCTCGCCGCGCGCGTCATCACGCTGGAGGATAAGCCGCGCGCCATCGAGCTGCGCGGCGACGCGGCGCAGAAGATCAACCGCGCCTATGGCGCGACGGGGATCATCACCGCGTTGGAGATGCCGCTCGCCCCGCTCAACGAATGGATCGATGTGGCGGTCGCCTATGACAGCTTCGCGGCCGCCTGCGAGGCGGGGTTGGCGGCGGCGCTCGCCGATGGTCTGGTCAAGAAGCTGTTGACGCCGATCTCCTGGCCGATACCGAGCTATTTCGGCCCGTTCGGCGCGACCTGCCCGGAGGGAAAAAGCCTGCTGATCGCGATGATCGCCAAGCCTTCGCTGGAGACGTTCAAATCGCTCATCGGCGCCGGCGAGATCATTCACGAAAAGCCGTTCGACGAGAGCCCCGCCGAGACGCCGCTCTACGAATACACATGGAACCACACGACGCTCCAGGTGCTGAAGAGCGACCGCAACTTCACCTATCAACAATGCCTGTTCCCGCACGACCGCCTGCTGGCCAGCGTCGCCGAGATGGTTGATCTCTTCGGCGACGAGGTTTGGCATCATCTCGAATTCATCCGCTTCGGCGGCCGGGTGACAGCGAGCGCGCTGCCGGTGGTGCGCTTCACCAACCGCGCGCGATTGTTCGAGATCGTCGAGATTTATGAGCGGCACGGCGTGTTCGTCGCCAATCCGCATGTGTTCACGCTGGAGGACGGCAGCCGCCACAAACGCGCCGACGCCGACCAGATCGGCTTCAAGGCCGAGGTCGATCCCTATGGCCTGTTGAACCCCGGCAAGATGCGCAGCTACGTCCCTTCGCGCGCATGAAGATCCTCTACATCTATTGCCATCCTTTGCCCGAGAGTTTCCACGCCGCGATCCGCGTCGAGGCGCTGGCGGGGCTGAAGGCGGCGGGGCACGAGGTCGATCTGTTTGACCTCTATGCCGAGAAGTTCGATCCCGTGCTTACGGAGGAGGGCCGGCGCCATTATCACGACGAACCCGCCAACCGCGCCGGCCTGGAGCCGATCATCGAACGGCTGCAACGGGCCGAGGCGATCGTCGTGCAATTCCCGACATGGTGTTTCGGCCCGCCGGCGATGCTGAAGGGCTTCTTCGACCGCGTGCTGATGCCGGGCGTCGCCTTCGACCTCTCCGATCCCGCGCATGTGAAGCCGATGCTCGGCAATATCCGCAAAATCGCCGGCGTCGTCACTTATGGGCGCCCGAGGTTGATGGCGATGTGGATGGGCGACCCGCCGCGAAAAATCGTCACCCGTTACCTGCGTTGGTTCGCGGGGAAGGGCGCGAAGGCGCAATATCACGCACTCTACCACCTCAACGTGGCCACAAAGGCGCAGCGCGAAGGCTTCCTGCGCCGCGTGCGGACGGCGATGGAGGGGTTTTAGCCGCGCGAACTTTTTCAGGGCGGCGCGCGACCACGTTGCGCCGCCGAAAGTCTACCAACTTTTCTTCACGGCATACCCATTTTTCTTCACGGCAAGCGTCGCTGCGCGCGGTGCGGCGATAGAAGCGACTATGCCCTTTGGGTCTTCCCTTTTTGGCGAAGCAGGTGGTCGGGCGTAAAACGCTCGACGTCTTCGGACCGGATTTCCTCCGCCTCCAATAAGTCAGCCAACTTGGCTTGTTCGAGGGAAAGCAGCCGAAGCACCATTTTTCGACGCATCGGGTCGAGAGACTCGCTGAGCAATAGTGTGAAGCGCCTGATATTTTCTTGCGCGATGTATATCTCCACGGGACGTCCTCGAAAAGATGGCGCCACGCTGCATTCTCGCGCCCACATTCTGCGTGCGTCGAAGACTTGACGGCGATGCTCGATCCAATGTTTCTTTTCCCACAGGGAATCGTCAAGATTCGGAAAATACTCAATCCGCGTTCGTTGATACGTACGCGATGGCCGCGACCTTTAGAAACGCCGAGCGTTTCCTGGTGCGTCGGCTGGCCGGGGCCGCGCGCGCCCCCCGCGCAAGTTTTGTCGCGCATCGGTCATGCGCCTGCTTCAGGACAAGGCCCGCGGCTTGCTTGCGAAGGCCGCAAGGGGCTCGACAGATGGCGGTTTCTGGCCCAGAGCAAAGAGGATGAGCAGAGTGGCGAAAATTCCTGCCGGCGTCGGCCCCAGATATCCGCAGGTGCTGACGCTCGTCGGCGGCACCGGCGATCTCGCGCAGCGCAAATTGTGGCCGGGGCTGTTTCACCTCATCTGCGCCGGCTTCATTCCCGCCTGCCGCGTCGTAAGCCTGTCGCTCGATCAACTCGACATCGAAGAATTTCGCGAGCTGGTGCGCAAGGCGCTGGAGAAATTCTCGCCGCGCAAGGTCACCGACGACGATTGGGCCCATTTCTCGCCGCTGCTCTCTTAC
>JAJYDD010000402.1 GCA_021777795.1 Pseudomonadota bacterium
TTCGCCCCGCCCTCGATGCCGGCGCTCGACCTGCTCGCGCGGATGCAGGCCTCGCGCATCCACATCGCGCTCGTCATCGACGAATATGGCGGCACCGACGGCCTCGCCTCGATGGAGGACATCGTCGAGACCATCGTCGGCAATATCGAGGACGAACACGACGAGGCCGAGGGCGAGCAGATTTCGCGCGGGGCGGACGGCAAGTTCATCGTCGAGGCGCGGGCGCCGCTCGACGAAGTCGCGCAAGCCGTGGGGCTCGACCTCTCGGAGGTGGAGGAGGCCGAGGAGGCCGACACGATCGGCGGGCTGGTGGCGGCGCTCGCCGGCCGATTGCCGCTGCGCGGCGAGATCGTTGCCGGGCCGCAGGGCTTCGAGTTCGAGGTGCTCGACGCCGATCCGCGCCGGCTGAAGCGGGTGCGCATTCACCCGCCCGGCCAGGCCGCCGCGCCTGCGGCGGCCGAAGCACGGCCGGCGACGCGGGAAACGACTTGAACCGCCGGCGCTTCCGGCCTCATGCTCGCCGGAACGAATCGACGGGGGACGGTCGGCTGTGACGGCTTCGATTTCGCCCGCGCGCGGGGCCGGGCTGGAGGCGCTGGCGAGCGCCGTGATCCTGTCCTGGGGGTGGCCGCGCCGGCTCATCGCCTTCGCGGCCGGCGCCCTCGGCGCGCTGGCGCTGGCGCCCTTCGGCTACGCCGTGGCGATGGTGGCGCCGATGACCGTCGCCGTCTGGCTCATCGACGGGGCGGCGGAGACCTCGGCCTCCGGGGCGGCGCGCTGGGCGACGCTGAAATCGGCTTTCGGCATCGGCTGGTGGTGGGGCTTCGGCTATTTCGTGGCGGGCCTTTGGTGGCTCGGCGCGGCGTTCCTGGTCGACGGCGACCAATACCTCTGGGCGCTGCCGCTCGGGGTCGTCGGGCTGCCGCTGTTTCTGGCGATCTTTCCCGGCCTCGGCTTCGCCATCGCGCGCGCGATCTGGCCGGACGGCGCGCTGCGGCCGCTGGCGCTGGCGGTCGGTCTCACGGTCTCGGAAGGCTTGCGCGCCAATGTGCTCAGCGGCTTTCCCTGGAACGAGTACGGCATGGCGCTCGGCGCGCATCTTTGGCCGGCGCAGGCGGCGGCCTATGTCGGGCTGCACGGTCTGACATTCCTCACAGTCGCGATCTGCGCCGCGCCCGCCACGCTGCCCTCGGGCTGGCGCCCGACGCTGCTGGCGGGGCTGGCGGCGGCGCTGCTCTGCGGCTTCGGCGCGCTGCGGGCCGACGAGCCCACGCCGCCGCCGGTCAAGGGCGCCAAGCTTAGGCTCATGCAGCCCAATATCGCGCAAGGCGCGGATTTCTCGGCGGCTAACGGCGCGGCGATCCTCGGCGGCTATCTCAAGCTTTCCGACCGCGCGACTTCGCCCGAGCGCAGCGGCGTCGCCGACGTCACGCATCTGTTCTGGCCGGAATCGGCCTTCCCCTTCATCTTGGGCTATGAGCGCGGCGCGCTGGCCCGCATCGCCGATTTCCTGCATGGCGGCGCGGTGCTGGTCACCGGGGCGGCGCGGGCCGAGGAGGAGGGCGGCAAAGTCCGTTATTTCAACTCCATGCAGGTGATCGACCGCAGCGGGCTGGAGGCCGAGCGGTTCGACAAGCACAAGCTGGTGCCGTTCGGCGAATATCTGCCGCTGCGCCCGCTGTTCGAGCGCCTGCACATCACCCAGTTCGTGCATGTGCCCGGCGGCTTCGATCCCGGCGCCGGCCCGCGCGTGCTGAAGGTCGCCGGCTTACCGACGGCCTTGGCGATGATCTGCTACGAGGCGATCTTCCCCAACGAGACGCCAGTGCGCACGGGCGACACGGCCAAGGTCGGCTATATCCTCAACCTGACGGACGACGCCTGGTTCGGCCGCACGGCGGGGCCGTATCAGCATTTTTCCCAGGCGCGGCTGCGCGCCATCGAACTCGGCCTGCCGATGCTGCGCGTCGCCAACACCGGCGTATCCGCCATCATTGATGCGCGCGGGCGGGTGATCGAGGAGGCGCCGCTCGGCTTCGAGGCGGTGATCGACGGCGTGTTGCCCGGCGCGCTGCCGCCAACATGGCAGGCGCGCTGGGGCGCAGCGACGGCGGCGTTGATGACCGCCCTGGCCGCCATGCTCTGCCTAGCGACGCGACGCCGCTGGATCTAGCGCGCATTTTCGGCGTCCTTTTCGTCAATGGCAGGTTGCGTTGCCGGCGGGATTGGGCTAAAAGTTGCAATATTACGTTACGTTAATCAGCGGCTCGCCTGGGCGCGGCGGGAGATTTACCGGCCATGACCAAAACCCCAAACCCGATTGACCGTCACGTCGGGGCGCGGGTCCGCATGCGCCGCCTAATGGTCGGCTTGAGCCAGAGCAAGCTGGCCGATGCGCTCGACGTCACGTTCCAGCAAGTGCAGAAATACGAGAAGGGCGCCAATCGCATCGGCGCCAGCCGGCTGCAACAGCTCGCCCGCGTGCTCGAAGTGCCGCCGTCGTTCTTTTTCGAAGGCGCCCCCGCGAGCGCCTCGCCGGGTCTCGGCTTCAACGAGGATCCCAGCAACGCCTATGTCGTGGACTTCTTGTCGACGGCTGAGGGCCTGCAACTCAACCGCGCCTTCTCCGCCATCAAGGATCCCAAGCTGCGCAAGACGGTGCTCGACCTCGTCGAGCGCATCGCCAGCGCCAACGAGGCGCCTGCCGCTCCGCAACCGGCGGACGAAGTGCGCTGAGGCTTATCCACGGCAACTTGACCCTGAACGCGCCGACTGCCAGAAGCGGCGCAGTTCGCCTGAAGGCGGGGCCTCAAGCTTGAGCTTTGGAGACTAGGGGATGGCGCGTCAGAATTACCAGTTCACCAGCGAGTCCGTGTCGGAAGGGCATCCCGACAAGGTCTGCGACCGCATCTCCGACGAGATCGTCGATCTGTTCTTTCGCGAGGGCGCGGCGGCCGGGCTCGATCCCTGGGCTATCCGCGCCGCTTGCGAGACGCTGGCGACCACCAACCGCGTCGTCATCGCCGGCGAGACCCGTGGTCCGCGCACCGTGACCAAGGACTGGATTTCCCATGTCGCGCGCATGGCGATCAAGGATATCGGCTACGAGCAGGACGGCTTCCACTGGGAGAAGGCCGAGATCGACGTGCTGCTGCATCCGCAGTCGGCCGACATCGCGCAGGGCGTCGACGCCCACCAGCCCGGCGACAACAAGGAAGAGGGCGCCGGCGACCAGGGCATCATGTTCGGCTACGCCTGCAACGAGACGCCCGCCCTCATGCCGGCGCCAATCTATTACGCCCACAAGATCCTGGAAGACCTCGCCCGCGCCCGCAAATCCGGCAAGGGACCGGCGGCGCAACTCGGCCCCGATTCCAAGAGCCAGGTGACGGTGCGCTACGAGGACGGCAAGCCGGTCGCGGCGACGCAGATCGTCGTCTCTCACCAGCATATCGACCCCGATCTCTCCTCCAAGCAGGCGCGCGACATCATCGAGCCTTTCGTGCTCGCCGCGCTGCCAAAGGGCTGGGTCAACAAGGACACGGTCTGGCACATCAACCCGACGGGCAAGTTCTACATCGGCGGCCCCGACGGGGATTCGGGCCTCACTGGCCGCAAGATCATCGTCGACACTTACGGCGGCGCGGCCCCGCATGGCGGCGGCGCCTTCTCAGGCAAGGATTCGACCAAGGTCGATCGCTCGGCCGCCTATGCAGCGCGCTATCTGGCCAAAAACGTCGTCGCCGCGGGCCTGGCTGAACGTTGCACGCTGCAACTTTCCTACGCCATCGGCGTCGCCCGGCCGCTGTCGATCTATGCCGACTTCCACGGCACGGGGAAGATCGAGGAAAGCAAG
The DNA here is from genome assembly GCA_021777795.1 of Pseudomonadota bacterium. GTDB lineage: Bacteria > Pseudomonadota > Alphaproteobacteria > Rhizobiales > Beijerinckiaceae > Roseiarcus. Next base: position 3,857 of record JAJYDD010000402.1, read on the forward strand.
CTGGAAGCGGCGCTGATGGACGTGATGAACCTCACGCCGCGCGGCATCCGCCAGCATCTCCAGCTTAACCGTCCGATCTACGCCCGCACCTCCGCTTACGGCCATTTCGGCCGCCAGCCGGACGCCGACGGCGGCTTCTCCTGGGAGAAGACCGATCTCGCCGACAAGCTCAAAGGGCTTGTCTGAGGTCGAGCGCCGCGCGCTTTTCGGGCGAGCGAAGGGCAAGAAGCTCCGGGCGCATCAGTCGGAGCTGATGGACTCGCTGCTGCCGCGCCTTGAGGTGGGTCTCGAAGCGTTGCGGCAGGGCAGCCTGTTTGAGCCCGGCCGCGAATTGTGGTTGGAGATCGGCTTCGGCGGCGGCGAACACCTCCTCGCGCGGGCGGCGGCAAATCCCGACATCGGCTTCATCGGCTGCGAGCCCTTCGTCAATGGCGT
>JAJYDD010000403.1 GCA_021777795.1 Pseudomonadota bacterium
AACACCGCCGGCATCACCCGGCCGGCGATGATCGAGAAGATGACGCTGGCGCAATGGGACGCGGTGCTGCGCGTGCATCTCACCGGCAGCTTCCTGTGCATGCAGGCGGTCGGCCGGCGCCTGATCACCCGTCACAAGGCGGGCGAGCCTACGGCGGCCGCCATCGTCAATATTTCCTCGGACGCCGGGCGGCAGGGCACCGTCGGCCAGATCAACTATAGCGCCGCCAAGGCCGGGCTGCTCGGCGCCACCATGAGCGCCGCGCGCGAATGGGCGCGCTACGGCGTGCGCGTCAACACCGTATCCTTCGGGCTGGTCGAGACGCCGATGACCGAGATCATTCGCGGCGAGAAGTTCCGCGACACCTATCTCGCCCGCATTCCCTTGGGACGCTGGAGCACGCCCGAGGAGGTCGCGCCGCCGGTCTGTTTCCTTCTGTCGGACGCGGCCTCGTTCATCACCGGCCAATGCCTGTCGGTGAACGGCGGCAGCGAGATGAACGCTTGAACGGGACTCGGGCTAAGGGCGCAGACGAATATTCGACCGACGCATCTCAACGCTGCGCCTTTTGTTCAACTCATCGCGAGCGGCCTTCCGCGCTATTTGTCGCGCGTTCCGCCGCCTGGGGCCCGCGAGCGCGGGCTGGCGCGCGAGGCGGGCGCCGCAATTTTCATCCCGGTTGAAAATTCCGGCGCCGGAGGCTAACGGCTTATTCCCCGGGCAGTCCGAAACTTGTCCGCCCGCGAGTGGCCCGATCGAGATGCCGGTTCTCCCGGCGCCAGCAGAAAACTCATGACAAATATGTCAAACTCTGCCTCCGTAAAACGCAACCGGGGCCTGGACCCGATCGTAACGCTGGGCCTTGCGGTTGCGCTGGTGTTTTTCGTCGTCGGCGGCGGGATCATTTACCGCAATATCGAGACGCTGTGGGCCGATAATCAGGCGGTCATCCATTCCCACAACGTCATCGCCGCGCTCGACGCACTGCTTTCGACAGCGGAAGAAGCGGAGACCGGGCAGCGCGGCTTCCTTCTGACCGACGACCCCAAATACCTCGATCCCTATAATGCCGCGAAGTCGACGCTCGCCGCGAAAGTCGACGCGATCGCCGAATTGACCGTCGATAATCCCCAGCAGCAGGCCCGGATCGCCGCGATCAGGCGGCACGTCGAGGCCAAAATCGCCGAGTTGCAGGAAACGATCGAACGGCGTCGGACCCAGGGCGCCGCGGCGGCGCTGGCGCTGGTCGAAACCGACCGCGGCCAGATGGAGATGGACGCGATCCGCTCCGAAATCGCCGCCATGAACCGCGAGGAGGACGCGCTCAGGGACAAGCGCGTCGCCGAGATGGCGAGCGCCTTTGGCTCGGCCAGGCTGAGCAGCCTGGTTTCGGACGGGCTTGGCGTCCTGCTCACGTTGATCGTCGGCTTTCTTATCCGCCGCGCCGCCCGCGCCCGCGAGCGCGAGGAATGGCTGCAATCCGGCCATGTCGGCCTCGGCGCGGCGATGCTCGGCGACCTGCGCCTGGAGCAGCTCGGCGACAGCGTGCTGAGTTTCCTGGGCCGCTATCTCGGCGCTCAGGCCGGCGCCGTCTATATCGGACGCGGCGATTTCCGGCGCATCTCGACCTATGGCGTGCCGGCGGACGCCCGGATTCCCGAGACCTTCGGGCCGAGGGACGGCCTGCTCGGACAAGCCGCCGCCGAAAACCGCACACTGACTATAACCGACGCCCCCGCGGGTTATCTCGCCTTCGGCTCGGCGCTCGGTCGCGGCAAGCCCAACCACCTCGTCATCTCGCCCGCCAGCGTCGATGGCGAGGTCAACGCCGTCGTAGAATTCGGTTTCATCCACGAGATCGAAGAGCGGGCGCTGACGCTGCTGAGACAGGCCTCGCAATCGATCGCCGTCGCCGTGCGGTCGGCGAACTACCGCTCGGAATTGCAGAAATTCCTGGAGGAGACACAGCGCCAGTCGGAGGAGCTTCAGGTCCAGGGCGAGGAACTGCGGGTCTCCAACGAGGAATTGGAGGAACAGAGCCGGGCGCTGAAGGAATCGCAGGCCCGCCTGGAGCTGCAACAGGTGGAGCTTGAACAGACGAATTCGCAGCTCGAAGAGCAGACCGGGCAGTTGGAGATTCAGCGCGACCATCTCGAACGCGTCAATTCCGCCATGCAACTCAAGGCGCGCGAACTCGAACAGGCAAGTCGCTACAAATCCGATTTCCTCGCCAATATGTCGCACGAATTGCGCACGCCGCTCAATTCCTCGCTAATTCTGGCCAAGCTTCTGGCCGACAATCCCGACGACAATCTGACGGACGAGCAGGTCAAATACGCCAAGACCATCCAGGCCTCCGGCAACGACTTGTTGAACCTCATCAACGACATTCTCGATTTGTCGAAGATCGAGGCCGGCCGGGTCGAAATCCGCCCGGAAACGCTCTCGCTGGAGCGGCTGAGCCAGGACATGCGCGAGCTTTTCGAGCCCGTCGCGCAGGGCAAGCGGGTGGAATTCTCCGTCGAGATCGCGCCCGAATGCCCGCCGACGCTAGAGACGGACGTGCAAAGGCTCCAGCAAGTGCTCAAGAACTTGCTGTCCAACGCCTTCAAATTCACGCCCCAGGGCTCGGTCGTGCTGACCATCGAGACCGCAGGCGAGGGGCGGATCGCCTTCGCGGTGGCGGATACGGGTATCGGCATTTCCGAGGAACACCAGCAAACCGTGTTCGAGGCCTTCCGCCAGGCCGACGGCACCATCAGCCGCAGATATGGCGGCACCGGCCTCGGGCTCTCGATCTCGCGCGAACTCGCCCGGCTGCTCGGCGGGTCGATCCGGCTGCACAGCCGGGAAGGCCAGGGCAGCACCTTCACCTTGATCGTCCCTGCGGTTTACGACCCGGCGCGGGTGGCGCCGCGCGACGAGCCGCTCCCCGCCGAACCCGTCCGCCCCGTCAAAAAGCCCGTCGTCGCCGTCCCCCCGCCGCCGCTCGCCCCCGCCCGCCGGGTGCAGGACGACCGCGACGCGCTCGGCCAGACCAAGCGCGTGCTGCTGGCGGTCGAGGACGATGAGGCGTTCGCCGGCATCCTTCGCGATCTCTCTCGGGAGATGGGCTTCCAGTCCCTGGTCGCGGGCACTGCGGAAGAGGCGCTGGCGCTCGCCAAGCGCCACCTTCCGAGCGCCATCGTGCTCGACGTCGGGCTGCCGGACCAATCCGGGCTTTCCGTGCTCGACCGCCTGAAACGCGACGTCGCGACCCGCCACATTCCTATCCATGTCGTTTCCGGCAGCGATCACGCGAAGACCGCGCTTTCGCTGGGCGCGGTCGGCTACATGCTGAAACCGGTCAAGCGTGAGGACCTCGCCGACGTCATGCGCAAGCTGGAGGCCAAGCTGGCGCAGCGCGTGCGCCGCATTCTCGTCGTCGAGGACGACGCGGTGCAGCGCGAAGCCATCGGCCGGCTATTGTCGTCCCACGACGTGGAGGCCGTAGGCGTCGGCACGGCGGCGGAGTGTCTGGCGCGGCTCAAGGCGCAGACCTTCGACTGCATGGTGCTCGACCTCGCTTTGCCCGACGCCTCCGGCTACTCGCTCCTGGAGACCTTGAGCCAGGAGGACGCCTATTCGTTCCCCCCCGTCATCGTCTATACCGGCCGCGACCTGTCGGCCGACGACGAGCAACGGCTGCGCCGCTACTCGAAGTCGATCATCATCAAGGGCGCGAAATCGCCGGAACGGCTGCTCGACGAGGTGACGCTGTTCCTGCATCAGGTCGTCTCCGAGTTGCCCGCCGAACAGCAGAAGATGATCCGCAAGGCGCGCAACCGCGACGACATCCTCGAACGCCGGCGCATCCTCGTCGTCGAGGACGACGTGCGCAACGTCTATGCGCTGACCAACATTCTGGAGCCGCGCGGCGCGATCATCGAGATCGCGCGCAACGGCCAGGAGGCGTTGGACAAATTGTCGAATCCCGCCGCCGCCATCGACCTCGTGCTGATGGACGTTATGATGCCGGTGATGGATGGGCTCACGGCGATGCGCGAAATTCGCAAGAATTCGAAATGGGACAAGCTGCCCATCATCGCGCTGACCGCCAAGGCGATGCCGGACGATCAGCAGCGCTGCCTCGACGCCGGCGCCAATGATTACATGGCCAAGCCGCTTGATGTCGAAAAGCTGCTCTCCCTGGTGCGCGTATGGATGCCGCGGTGAGCGACAAGGTCGAAGATATCGAAATCCGCCTGCTGCTGGAGGCGCTGTTTCAACGCTACCACTACGACTTCCGCA
>JAJYDD010000404.1 GCA_021777795.1 Pseudomonadota bacterium
GGCGGGACGCGGGGCGGAGTTCTTCCCGACTTTTTCATCGGCGCCCATGCGGCGGTCGGCGGGTTGCCGCTGCTTACCCGCGACGTCGGGCGCTATCGAACCTACTTTCCGTCGCTGACCCTGATCGCGCCGCTCGCCTGAGCGCGCGCGGCGGCGCCCAGGCGGGCACGGGGTTGGCTGGCGCAAGTGGGGCGGAGCATCCGGCTCGGCGGATACGTCGCCGCGCTGCGCGCCGCCGACAATCATGACATCGCGCCGTGATACGGTTTCCGGCTGATTAGCTCGCGACAGCTATTTTCGGCCACCATTAGAATCCGGTTCTTCCTTTGAGGGTTTGGCGATCATTCGCCAATTGGACGCAGCGGTCGGATATGATGGTTTCGAGCGCTTCGAGATCGGCGATGTGTTTGTTGATGATTGGTTCGTCGAGGATCTCCCAGAGATGCTCGGCGGGCTGAAGTTCGGGGGTGTAGGCGGGTAGAAAGAGAAGACGGATTCCATCCGGAACTTTCAGGTTGGTCAGCCCGTGCCAACCGGCGTTGTCGAGCACGAGAACGATGATGCGGTCGCGGCCGGCTCCGGCTTCGTGGGCGAATGTCGCCAGTAGTTCTTGAAAGAAAGGTTTCGAGACGCCGTTGGAAATGTACCAGAAGCATTCCCCGGTCGTGGGCGAGACGAAGGCCGTGACATAGAGCCATTCGAAGCGGTGATGTCCTGGCGCGATCGGCCGCGCGCCGATGGGCGCCCAGACCCAGCGCACAACCGGCTTCAGTCCAAGCCGGTGTTCGTCGGTGGCGAAGGCTTCGACGGGGACGCCCGGATGGGCCTGCGCTTCTTGGGCGACAACCTCGGCGACTTTTTTTTAAACGCCTCCTGCTCGGCTTGGCTCGCCGCCTTCGGATTGTGCGGGCGCGGCTTCTGGATCGACCAACCTATCGCCTTCAACGCCTCCCAACCGCGTTGCGGGGCGAGTTTCTCCAGCCCCAATTCGTCAGCCATCCAGCGCGCAACCTTGCCGCTCGTCCACCGTCCGCCGTCGGGAGGCGGTTCGCCGAGCCGCACGCGCAACCGCTCCAGCAACTCCGGCTTCAAAATCCTCGCTCGGGCGCCGTTATCTTTGCGCAGATCCCCCAGCGCCGTGGGGCCGATGGCGTTGTAGCGTTCGAGAAGTTGCTCAATCCAACGCTGACCGAACGAGGTGACTTGCGCCGCCTGGCTCGTCGAATGGCCCTTCGCCAGCAGAAGGATCGCCTGAAAATGCCGTGACGACGTCACGTCCTTGCTAGCCCTATAACGCTCTTCCAACTCCGCAACGCTCAGATGCTCTGCGACTACGGCCATGTCCGCCTCCCGCGAATCATGGCCGTCCTATCTATCACCCAGCCAGCGCCTAAGGAATCCGCCCGAGTCTTTCACCCGGAAATCGTATTACTCGCCTTCGCAAGGTCGTGAGCGCCGGCTCGGCGCTGTCATGAGACGTCGCCCGACGGCGTCGGGGCGTGTGTTTCGGCGCCGCTCAGAGCGAAGGCATCTCTTGCCGCGATTGCTCTCCGATTTCTGCGGGCGCTGTTGGTCGAACCGAAAGCTATCTTTACGCCGCTTCAGCAGCGGCGGGCGGCGCGTCGACGTCCCGGCTCAGCGACGCCTCGACCTCGGCTAACTGCCGACGTTTCTCCGCAAGTTCCCCGGCGAACCCGAATTCGCGCGCCTGGCGGCCGCGATAGGAGGCCAGACGCCGCTCGGCGTCCGCCCGTCTCGCAAGGAACCGCTCGCGTTCGACTTCGAACCCGTCGAGCGCATGTTCGAGCCTCGCGACGGCGCCGAGCGGCGTGACGGTGACGGGCAGGTCGATCTCGTCGGCGACGCCGGTGCGCTGGATCAGCGTGCAATAGGAGAACGAATCTCGGCCGCTGCGCGCGCCCTCGAACACGACCACAAAGCCGCCAATGGCGGCGATCTCTGTTTGTCCCTCCTGCTGAAGCTGGACGAGGGTCAGGATTTCCGTCATCAGCGCCCGGCCGGCGGACTTGCGTTCGTCGAAATGCTTGGCGCCGACGGTCATGGCGAAGGCGTCACCGGCGGTGGGGACGCGCTGCGCGATGTCCGCGCCGATTTCGGCGATGCGGCGCGTCGCGAACTCCACGTCGCGCTCGGCGTCGCGGATCTGACGCCGCACGGCGAACTGGTCGTCCTGGTGCGCGGCCCGCAGCCGCTCCAGGCGCGCGATATCGGCCTCCAGCCCGGCCTTCTGCATCAGCCGCTCGTCGCCGCTGGCGATCGCTTTGGCCAGCGCGAACTGGTTGGCCTGACTCGCGCCGATATCGTCGAGCCGTCGGATCGAGGCGTCGCCCGACAAGGCGGCGGCGACGAAGCGGGCCTTGCGTTCGTTCGTCTGCCACATCGTCGCGTCGAGCGAGCCCTCCGTGGCGTAAGCGTAGATCTCGATCTCGTCATGCTGATTGCCCTGGCGGACGATACGGCCTTCGCGCTGCTCGATTTGCGAGGGCAGCCAGGGCACGTCGAGATGGTGCAGCGCTTTCAGCCGAAGCTGGGCGTTGACGCCGGTCCCCATGGTGTCTGAGGACCCGATCAGAAACCGCACCTTTCCGGCGCGTACGTCGCCGAACAGCCGCTGCTTGGCCTCTGATTTCGTATAGTCCTGCATGAAAGCGATTTCGGCGGCCGGCACGCCGAGCCGGACGAGTTCGTCGCGAATCCAGCGATAGGCGGAGAAGCCCCTAGATTTCTCGACACTGATCGTGCCGAGATCGGAAAAGATCATCTGCGCCGCGCCGGGGCGCTCGTACGGCCGTCCGTCGGGCTGGAGATAGTTGTTCTCGCCCGTCTCCCGCCAGATGCGGAAGGCGTTGGCGACGAGGCGGTTCAACTTGTTCTCGGGCTCGTTGTCGTTGTCGGCGTCGACGAGGCGCAAATCGATGGCGGCATGCCGCCCGTCGGTGATCACGGAGAGCAAAATGTCGTCGCCGGGCTCGACCCTGCGGTCGCGCTCCTCGATCGCCTTGATGCGGGCATCGAGCACGGTCTGGTAGCGCCGGAACGCGGCGGTCGGCTTGGCGGTCACAATCTGGCGCGCGCCGGTCGCGATCTCCGGGACTTTGACGTAGCGCCGCAAATCCGCAGGCAGCACCACGTCCGCGAAGCTGCGGAACATGGCGATCAGCTCCGGCACATTGACGAAGCTGGCAAAGCGCGAGACCGGCTTGTATTTGCCGTTGGGTTGCAATTCGAGTTCGGTCGTCGTGTCGCCGAACGTGCTCGCCCAGGCGTCGAATTCGTGCAGGCTGCGCTGCTTCAGGGCCTCATAGCCCAGCAGGCGCTGCACCGAGAACATCTCACCGAGAGTATTTGTGATCGGGGTGCCGGAGGCGAGCACGAGCGCGCGGCCAGGATTCTTGGTTTCGACGAAGCGCGCCTTTACATAGAGGTCCCAGGCGCGCTGCGAGCCGTTGGGATCGACGCCCTTCAGCGTCGACATATTGGTCGCGAACGACAGCTTGCGGAATTCCTGCGCCTCGTCGACGACGATCTGATCGACGCCGATCTCAGCGATGGACAGGAGATCGTCTTTCCGGGTCGAGAGCGCCTCCAGCCTTTCCTTCAGGCCCTCCTTCAGCCGTTCGAGCCGTTTGCGCGAGACGCGATCGTCGCTCTCGACCTTGGTCAGCAGCGTCTCGTAAAGCGCCAGTTCCTCTTCGATCATGCCGCTCTCGAAGCCGGCGGGCACATCGATGAAGCGGAAGGCGGAATGGGTGATGAGGATCGCGTCCCAGCTTGCCGTCGCCGCGCGCGCCAGAAATCGCTGGCGCTTGTCTTTCCCAAAGTTCGTCTCGTCGGCGACGAGGATGCGCGCGTTGGGATAGAGGGCGAGGAATTCTCGCGCGGCCTGCGCGAGGCAATGGCCGGGAACGACAATCATCGCCTTGGCGATCAGCCCGAGCCGCCTCTGCTCCATGACGGCGGCGACAAAAGTCATCGTCTTGCCGGCGCCGACGGCGTGGGCGAGATAGGTCGAGCCCGAAGCGACAATGCGCCAGATGCCGCGCTTCTGGTGAGGATAAAGCGCGAAAGCGCCCGAAGCGCCGGGCAGGTTCAGGTGGTCGCCATTGAAGGCGCGTGGCGCGATATTATTGAAGCGATCGTTGTAGACGCGCGCCAGACGGTCGGTGCGGTCGGCGTCCGACCACACCCAGGTCTGGAACGCGGTTTTGATCTTGTGCAGCTTCTCCCGCGCCGCTTCGGTGTCGACGACGTTGAGCACGCGCC
>JAJYDD010000405.1 GCA_021777795.1 Pseudomonadota bacterium
TCGCGTCGGCGACGGCGAGCAGCGCGGACGGCAGGAAACTCGCCGGCGCCTGGCTGACGCCGACCACGGGAGCGCCAGCGGCGAGCCAGGCGCCGACCTCCAAATTGCCCTTTGTAGGCAGGTCGTCTTTGCGCCGAGACCCATCGCGCACGAAGTAGTGCGCCGTAGCGGTGATGTGGCTCACCGCCATGCGAACGTCGTCGACCCAATCGGGACCGGGCACGGACACGACGACGGCGATGGGCGCGCTCGCCGCCAGCTTCGCGCGCACGTCCGCGGGCAACGCGACGTCCAGCGCGGCGCAGGCGAGCGCCTGGATCGGCGTCAACGAGGCCGGCGGAGCGACGTCCGCTGACTCGCTGTCATCCGGAGATCCAGCGGAATCGGCGTCCCCGTCCGACAGGCCGGACAAGGCCTCGATGGTGACGAACACCAAGTCGGGATCGTCGCCAGGCGGCCTCGTCTTCTCGGCCAGATTCCGCGGCGAGCCCGGCGGCCCGTCGGGAGCGTGCGCGACGACGTCCGCCGGGACGTCGCGGTTCGGATCGTCACCGCTCACGACCGCCTCCCGGTTCCGGAGGGGAGCGCGTCGCCGAGTCGGTACCAGCGCGACCAGGTGCGCGCCCAGCCGGCGTCTGTGTCGAGCGCGAAAAGCTCCGACGTCATTTTGGGCTTGCTCGATCGCAGGATCGGATGACCGGCGACGAGGCCGATGAGCGCCGGCGCGAAACGGCGCGCGGGCCGCCACATGTCGATGATCGGCACGTCGACCAGATCGGACGCGGAGGGGCGTCCGTCGGCGGCGAGCCGATCCAGGGCGTCGGCGAGCCGGCGCGCCTGCGCGGCGATGTCGGACAAGCCGCCGACGTCGGCGGAGGGAATGATGATGGCCATAGGAATGGTTTCCAGTTGCTTGCGGCGCGCCGCGGGGTGAGGGGGGATCGGTTCGGTTGGAGAGCGGACGGGGGCGGGCGTCAGAGGATCGCCGCGCCCAGCGCGGATTCCGGTTCCGACGATATCGACTCGACCCGGCGGTCCCGGCGCGCATGGGCCGCCAGCCGGTCGGTCCGGACGTCGCGCCCGCTCACAGCGGCCTCCTACGCAGCGGGGCCGCCTTGACCTTCAGGACATACCAACCAGAGAAGGCGAGCGCGAAACGTCCGTCGTAATCGACGGCGAAAACCTCGTCGGTCGAGGCGTAATCGCCGTCGTCGCGCTCGGGATGTCCGGTCACCTTGCCGTGGATGACGGGGGACTCGCGCAGCTTGATGCACCAGTCGTCCAAGGCCGGCGCGTCCGCGAGGTCCGCGTCGGAGGGCTGTCCGCCGGCGGCGAGCAAATCCAGGGCGTCCGCGAGCCGGCGCGCCTGGGCGGCGAGGGTCGCCAACCGGTCTTGGGGGTGGGGGAAAACGATGGGCATGGGCATGCTCCGCCTGCGCCCGTGATCGAGTCACGGAACGGGGGGTGAAGCTGCGGGCGACCCCGCAGCGTGTGGATTGATTGGTCGAGGGACGCCCGGCGGAGCCGGCGTCAGCTAAACGGCGGCGCGTATGGGCGCCGCGCGCCGTTCGCGTTCGGACGCGACGGCGGGCGTGCGCGAGCGCATTGGCGGCGCGAAGGGCGAATGGAAAGGCAGGCTACGCATCGGAGGACTCGAAAACGCGAACGTGTCCTCCGGCTGACGATGTCAGCCGCGGCGGGTCCGGGAGGACGAACGGACCAACCGCTGGGCGCCGACGAATTCGGCGACCTGTGGTTCGGGTCCAAATATGGCGCGATGAGCGTGCATGGTGGGCGCTATAAAGAACGGGCCGTGAACGGAGTCAATCGAAAGATCCTGGAACGGGACGGAGATCGTGAAGGGATGGTTAACGGGGTCCCCCTTGAAGCGGAGACGATGGCCAGCCGCAACCAGCTGTTGTCCGAATCAAATTCCCATGCGACCTTAACCAAGTAGCGCGTCAACGCGCTAGCTATCTGGCGATCCATGGTAGAGCCCGAATCCACGGAGTCGAAGACCGTCACCCGCAAGCGGGCCGACGGACGACGCTCGCTGCTGGTCTACATGGATGCCGATCTCATCAAGCGTCTCAAGAAAACCGCGCTCGACCACGAACGGAACGCCTACGACATCGTCGAGGAAGCCGTGCGCGACTGGTTTTCGAAACGCCGTGACGGCTAGCGCGACGAGCGAACGCGTCGAGATGTCTTGGGAGCCGGGAATGCTGCAAACGGTACGCGACGCCTGCAAGTTCGATCCGAAGGCCATCGATTACGCCCTCAGCGAGCAGATCGAGAGCCTGGACGATCTCGTCGGGCACGACGCGAAGGCCGCCGAGGCTTTCTTCCGGAAAACCTACGTCACCGGGGGCATGACGACCCTGCTGCGTCAGGGGCTCCAGCGGCTGTCTGGTAAATCCGGCCAGGCCGTCTTCGAACTCAAGCAGGCCATGGGCGGCGGCAAGACGCACTCCATGCTGGCGCTCGGATACCTGGCGGCCAACCCCGCGCTGGCGCCCCTCGTCCCCGCGGAGATCGTCAACGGATTCACCCCCGCGAAGGCCCGCGTCGTCGCGCTCTCGGGCCGCTCGATCTCCCACGAAAAGCACCTCTGGGGCGACGTCGCGGAACAGCTTGGGAAGGCGGTCCAGTTCCTCCAGTTCTACAAGGGCAGCCCCCAAGCGCCGAACGAAAAGGACTGGGTCGAACTGATCGGCGACGAGCCGACGCTCATCCTCCTCGACGAGTTGCCGCCCTATTTCGGCTACGGCGTCACCCAGCGCGTCGGCAGCGGCACGCTCGCGGACGTCACCGTCTACGCCGTCTCGAACCTTCTGTTGTCGATTTCCGCCGAGAATTGACCCAGGATTTCCATCGAGAACTGACCCGGATTGATGATGGTTTGAGGGTCAGGCGTTCGTCAAGTTCCGTGTCTTCTCCTTTGCGAGTTTGGCGCCCTTCGCCGAGCTGTTTTTGAAGCGGAAGCTGTCGTTTCCGGTTTCAAGGATATGGCAGCGGTGGGTGAGACGGTCGAGCAGCGCCGTCGTCATTTTCGCATCGCCGAAGACTCCCGCCCATTCGCCGAAGCTGAGGTTCGTCGTGATGATGACGCTGGTGCGTTCGTAGAGCTTGCTCAGCAGATGGAAGAGCAGCGCGCCACCGGATGCGCTGAACGGCAGGTAGCCAAGCTCGTCGAGGATGACGAGGTCGGAGTACGCAAGGCGTCCGGCGATCTGCCCGGGTTTTCCTTGGTGTTTTTCTTGTTCGAGGGCGTTGACGAGTTCGACGGTCGAGAAAAACCGGACGCGCTTGCGGTGATGCTCGATGGCCTGGACGCCGATAGCGGTCGCCAGATGCGTCTTCCCCGTTCCGGGCAAGACAGAGACATGGCGCCGGCGTTCTGGCGGGTGAAGAGACAATCTTCTATCCGTTTCACCCGCTTGCAGGTCGGGCGGTGGCTTCCACAGGGCGGCGCGTTGAGTACGCGGGCGTCGAGCACGTCACGATCGTTCTGAGCGACGACACGCTGACGCTGACGCCGGCGTGGATGATGCGGTCAGAAGCAGCCACATCATCGATCCGCGCGACGCCGCGGCTTTGCATGGCGCGCCTTCGCGATCTACGCGCTCATCTCGATGCGCTTTTAGGCTCCGGACCGGGAGAATCGTCCCCGTACGAAGGAGCCGACCATGCGTCCAGTCCGCCGTCGACAACCCGACCTGTTCGAGGAGCCGCGAGACCGGCGGTCAACCCCTCCCGAACGCCGCCAGGCCATGATCGAGATGCTGGGAGCGCTGCTGACGGAGGCAATTGTTCGCGAGGCCCCGGTTTTGATCGGGAAGGAGGTGCGTCATGAGTCGCATCGGGGCTGACCATCTCGCCCGCGCGGCGATCGTCTATGTTCGCCAGTCGACGGCCGATCAGGTGATCCACAATGTCGAAAGTCGTCGCCGGCAATATGGGCTCGTCGAGCGCGCTCGCGGCCTCGGTTGGACAGACGTCAGCGTTATTGACGACGACCTCGGCCGGTCCGGCTCGGGCGTCTCCCGACCGGGCTTCGAGAAGCTTCTCGCTGCCATCTGCGAAGGCCGCGTTGGCGTCGTGGTCTCGATCGAGGCTTCGCGCCTGGCTCGCAACGGGCGCGACTGGCACACGCTGCTGGAGTTTTGCGGCCTGGTCGGCACGTTGATCGCCGACGAGGATGGCGTCTACGATCCGCGGCTGCCGAACGATAGACTCCTGCTCGGCATGAAGGGAACCATGAGCGAGA
>JAJYDD010000406.1 GCA_021777795.1 Pseudomonadota bacterium
CTCGAAATAGGCCTCGTCTCGCACCGAGTACCACCCGGAATATTTGGACAGATAAATGTCGCCGTTGGCGGCCATGCGCTCCCAGATCGCCTGGACGGAGCGGTGGTGACGAGTTTGGGTCGTGCGAACGATGTCGTCGGCGCGCGCGTCGAGCAATTCGCCCATCGCCTCGAACTCGGCGGCCACCCCGTCCACGAAAGCCTGCGGTGTCACGCCGGCGCGAGCCGCCGTCTGCTGCACTTTCAAGCCATGCTCGTCCATGCCGGTGACGAATAGCGTGTCGCGTCCATCGAGCCGCATGAAGCGCTGGATGGCGTCGGTGGCGATGCGCTCATAGGCGTGGCCGATATGCGGCGCGCCATTGGCGTAGGGGATGGCCGTGGTGATGAAGAAAGGCTCGCTCATGGGGATGAGCGATTAGAGCATTTTGGGGGGAGAGGGAATGCGCGCCACAAGCCCCGCGCCGGTTTTGCCAGCCAGGCTCGCCATCCCATGACCGACGTCCACCCGTTCCCCACCGCAACCGCCGCCCCGCTCGGCCCGGCCATCCTGCATCCGACGGATTTCGGCCCAAGAGGCGCCGCCGCCCTCGCCCACGCCGTCGCGCTGGCGCTAAAAACCCACGGGCGGCTGTCGCTGCTGCACATTCGCGGCGTCGACGAGGCCGGGCCGACCCGCAATGGCGTCGCCCCGGTCGCCGATCTGCTGGTGCGCTGGGGGCGGCTGCAGCCCGACGAGCGCTTCGCCGCTCTGCAACCCCGTCTCGGCTTCTCCGCCGCCTGCCTCGACGTGCCGGCGCGCAGCGTCTCCGAGGGCGTCATCGAGCATTTCGCCAACCACCCGGTCGAGCTTGCGGTGCTGACGACGCACGCCCATTCGGGCCTGAGCTACTGGTTCGCAGGCTCGCTGAGCCGGCGGGCGCTGCGGCAGGCCGACGCGATGATCCTGTTCCTGCGCGAGGGCCAGCGCGGCGTCGTCGACCCGCAAACCGGAGCGATCCGCCTCGCCCGCGCGCTGATTCCGGTCGACGGCAGGATTCCCGCGGCGAAGGCGATCGAGCGCGCGCGCGCGCTGCTTGATACGCTCGCCGCCCCGGTCGAGTTGCGGCTGTTGCATGTCGGCGACGCTGCCCCGCCCGATTGCCCGCGCGACCTGCCGCTGACGCTGGCGCAGGGGCCGGTGGCCGAGGCGATTCTCGACGCCGCCCGCCGATTCCACGCCGATCTCATCATTATGCCGACGGCGGGCAAGCGCGGCTTGCTCGCGGCCTTTCGCAACAGCGTCAGCGCGCGCGTACTCGACGACGCGCGCTGGCCGGTGCTGAGCGTGCCGGCGGGCTAACCGTTGCGCGTGCCTTTGGCGAAGGTGAACAGCGAATAGATCGACGTCGTGCCGCAGATGTAGAGGCGGTTGCGCTTCGTTCCGCCGAAGGTCACGTTGGCGACGATCTCCGGAATGAGGAACTTGCCGAGCAGCGTCCCGTCGGCGTGATAAACATGCACGCCGTCGCCGGCGCTGGTCCAGATCCGCCCCTCGGTGTCGACGCGGAAGCCGTCGAACAGGCCGGCTGTGCATTCAGCGAACACCTCGCCGCCGGACAGTGTCGCGCCGTCGGCGCTAACCTTGAATCGTCGGATGTGGCGCGGCCCGTTGACCTGGTGCGAGACGCCGGTGTCGACGACATAGAGCAGGCTCTCGTCGGGCGAGAAGGCGATGCCGTTCGGCCGCACCATGTCGGTGACGACGGCCGTGACCTCGCGCGTGCGCGGATCGATTCGATAGACGTAGCAGCCGCCGATCTCCGGGTCCTGCTTGTCACCCTCATAGTCTGCGTCGATGCCATAGGCGGGATCGGTGAACCAGATCGAGTTGTCCGATTTCACGACGACGTCGTTGGGCGAGTTAAGCCGCTTACCTTGATAGCGGTCGGCGAGCACGACGATGCGTCCGTCCCAATGGGTCACGGTGACGCGGCGCGTCAGATGTTCGCAGGTGACCAGCCGGCCCTGGTTGTCGACCGTGTTGCCGTTTGAATTGTTGGAGCGCTCGCGGAACACCGAGACCTCATGGCCGGGCTCGGTGAGCCGCATCATGCGGTTATTGGGGATGTCGGACCAGACTAGGTAGCGCCCGGCGGCGAACCAGGCCGGCCCCTCGCACCAGCGCGCGCCTGTCCACAGCCGCTCGATTCGCACATGGCCGGCGTAGAGCTCGCCGAACCGTCTGTCGTAGGAAACAAAGCCCGTCCCTTCGACCTCACCGTGATACATCGCATCCTCCCCTTGTGGGGTGGCATGTTAGGCGCCCGAGCCTGCGGGGGCAAGTACGCAGGCGGCGCGACCGACTTTACGCGTTGCCGGCCTGCGGGCGCATAGTCATGTACGAGGTCGGGCGGGAAAGACTCGCTGAGAAGCCATAACGTTCCCTGGCAGGAGTGGCAGAAGTGCGGCAGGTTACGTAAATCAATGGTTTACTCGAATGTGGGACAATTTCCCCGTGTGCTGTTTCCTGTGGTTATCGTGAGCGTGTGTCCCACCAATACGCGCGACGAACTCGGCCACGGACGCGCCAAGGGCACGAGCGTTGAGCGGGGCGATGGGCAAAATTATATGGGTCGGGGGACCCCCCTCTAACAAGCCCCAAACCCAAGCGAAAATCAGCACGACGACATTCACGAAGCCTGCACAGGTGACGAAGGACGGAAGCCCGAAGCCGATCATCGACAAACTGACCATCGTGTGGACGGTGCCGACAGCGAAGCTCGCGCAGGAACTCTACTTCGACTGCCTTCATCAAATGTCGAACGACAGCGATTTTTTCAAAAGCGCCGGGAAGCCGCCCTACGGGTTTCAGCGCGCGAAATTGATCCCCAGCCCCTCGACCGGCGAGACTGCGCATCTCGCCTACAACTACAATCAGCCCGACAAACTCGCGAACCGATTTCGCATCGAGTTGAACCCGTCTCGGCTCGGCCTAGACGGCCTCATGGACATACACGGCGTTCTGGGCAGCTTGCTGCCGAACGGCTTCCGCCACTTCGTGGTCGAGGGCAAGATCACGCGCATCGACATTGCCTTGGACCTCGTCGGGGTCCGGCTATCGAAGATCAAGGTGCTGCCCCTGTCGGCGCAAAGCTCGGCTGCGTGGAGCGGGGCGAGCGGCAAGCCGGAGACGCTCCAGTGGGGTAAAACCAAAGGGAACCACACGCAGGTCTACAACAAGACGCTTGAGCAGGCGAAGAAGGGCGTTGTGCTCCCTGGGCCGCAGGTGACTAGGGTCGAGCGGCGCTTCAAGAATCCGCCCTGCAAGAAACTGTCGGACCTGCCCACGATGGCGAACCCATTCATGGGGCTCGTGCTAACGGACGGCATCCCACCGGCCCCTCCGTCGGGACCGGCTTACGTTTGGCCATTCTTCTGCGACAGCGTCGCGGTCAGGGGGCTCGACGCGGCGGTCAAGTTGCTACCCAAGCACAAGCGCCCCGCCTATCGGCAGGCGTTCCTCGCTGCGAAGCCGACGTGGTGGAACCCGGAAGGCGCATGGGCCGCGTGGCCGGAGACGCTTGCCAGTCTCAATCTGCTCGACCCCAAGGCATGGACGTGATCGACCCGGCCCTATCGGACTGCTTGCAGTCAGCTGCAGGCCGAATTGCGCAAACAGAGCGCGCGGTGACGAATTTCAGAACACAACAATGCCAGAGCGTTTTGAGAATCAGAAAGACATTCCAACGCCTCGGCGAGCATGACGTGGACGGTCGCCGCTGCGGCTGTGGCGCTTGCCCGAGCGACGCCGCGTAGCAGTGAAGACTTGGAGCGGGGGTGGGCGCGCGCTGCGTGAAATACAACGACCCCATTGCCGAATCGCCGTTGAAGTAAGCCGGCTACGAAGCCAGATCGGTACTGCGTCGAGAGAGCGGATCAGGTCCGCCGAGGACCTGCCAGCCCGGGCAAGGTGGCCAAAAGATGTGGCCCCAAGGGGGCAAACGCTGGGATCAAACTGCCGACTCGCCGAGGATTTCGCACGTTGCCGCCCTCGCTCGCGGGGTTCGCCACGCCGGCAATCATTCCGTCGCGCCGACTTATGAGGGTACGCGTCCCCAAACTTGATCGCCCCTCGGCCGCATCAGCCTCGAACTTGATCGACGCGGCCTCGACGATTTGAATGGGCAAGCGCGGACCTCGTCGCGGTTGACTCAGGTCCAATTGTCGGCGCGCCAACTCGGCTTGATCCTGTCGTCGCCGGCG
>JAJYDD010000407.1 GCA_021777795.1 Pseudomonadota bacterium
GCACAAATTCCGCGCAGATGTCGGTGCTGGTCAACGCCAGCCAGAACGCGACTGGCGCATTGCAGGCGACGCAGGCCGGCAATCAGCTGGTGGCGCTCGCCGCGCAGCAGATCGCCGATCTGACCGCCGTTGTCGCCGCCAATGGCAGGGGCGAAGCGCTGCGCGACGCCGAACGATCGGCAGCCGCCGCGCAAGGCCAGGCCCAGCGCCAGACCTTCCTTACACCCGGCGCCGGCTATCAGCCCGGCAATGCGCAAATGTTCCACTCTGGCAACTGAGGCGGCGTCGGTGGAAGCCAAAACTCTGGCGCGCATCGGCGCGGTTGTGTTCGTCGCCATCGCCATCACCGCAGCGGTGATCGACGGCGCGCGCAAGCCCGATGCGCCGGCAGCCTTCGCCGCCGCCCCGGTGATCGCCGCCAGCGAGGATCCTTTGAGTCGTGAACTCGGCCGGTGCAGCGCGCTGGGCGAAGCGGGCGAGCGCGATCCCGGCTGTTTGGCCGCCTGGGCCAAAAACCGCCGCCGCTTTCTGGGTGAGGAGCGCTAAGCCATGGGCAACACCGGCGTCATCGACCAATTCCTCGGGGTCTTCACCAGTTACATCGACAGCGGCTTCGGCCTTCTGGGCGGCGAGGTCGGTTTCATCGCCACCACGCTCATCGTCATCGATGTGACGCTCGCCGCGCTGTTCTGGAGCTGGGGCGCAGACGAGGACATCATGGCGCGCCTCGTCAAGAAAACGCTGTTCGTCGGCGTCTTCGCCTATCTCATCTCCAACTGGAACAACCTCGCCAAGATCGTCTTCGACAGCTTTGCCGGGCTTGGCCTCAAGGCTTCGGGCGCCGGCTTTACCACCGCGCAGCTGATGCAACCCGGCAAGGTCGCCCAGACCGGGCTCGACGCAAGCCGCCCGCTGCTCAACGCGATCTCGAATCTGATGGGCTATGTCTCGTTCTTCGAGAACTTCATCCAGATCGCCTGCATGCTGTTCGCCTGGGCGCTGGTGCTGCTCGCCTTCTTCATCCTCGCCATCCAGCTCTTCGTCACCCTGATCGAGTTCAAGCTGACGACGCTCGCCGGCTTCGTGCTCATCCCCTTCGGCCTGTTTGGCAAGAGCGCCTTCATGGCCGAGCGCGTGCTGGGCAATGTCATCTCTTCCGGGATCAAGGTGCTGGTGCTCGCCGTCATCATCGGCATCGGCTCGACCCTGTTCTCGCAATTCACCGCCGGATTCGGCGGCGCGACGCCAACCATCGACCAGGCGATGGCGATCGTGCTCGCCGCGCTCTCATTGCTTGGTCTTGGTATTTTCGGTCCCGGCATCGCCAACGGCCTCGTCTCCGGCGGTCCGCAACTTGGCGCCGGCGCGGCGATTGGAACCGGGCTTGCCGCCGGCGGCATGGTCGCGGCAGGCGCGGCTGCCGTCGGGGCGGTCGCATCGAGTGGCGCGGCGCTCGCCGGTGGCGCAGCCGCGGCCGCCCGTGGCGGCGCGGCGCTGGCGGGTGGAGCTTCCACAGCCTACAGCCTCGGCGCTGCCGGTAATTCCGGCGCATCGGGCGTCGCCTCGGGCCTTGGCGGGGTCGCCAACGCCGGCGCGCAAGCCGCCATCTCGCCCCTGAAACGCGCGGCGTCCGGGGCCGCCGACAGCCTCAAATCCAGCTATCAGGCCGGCAGCCGCGCGGCCTTCGAGAGCACGGGTGGTTCCGTCGCAGGTGGTGACGTTGGCGAGGCTGGAACCGCCGCGCCGGCTGAAACCTCCCCGCCCGCCACGGACGGTCCTCCCGCCTGGGCGCGGCGCATGAAGCGCTCGCAGAAGATGACCCACGGCGTTCAGACCGCCGCCCATGCCGTGCGCAGCGGCGACAGCCATGGCGGCGGCTCTTCCATCAACCTTTCCGAAAGCGACTGACCATGTTCAAGCGACCATCGACGCACTACGGCAAATCCCCGCAACCGGAGACGCCCTACCAGCGCGCGGCGCAGGTCTGGGACGAGCGTATCGGCTCGGCCCGCGTGCAGGCGAAGAACTGGCGGCTGATGGCTTTCGGATCGCTCGCCCTGTCAGCGGGGCTTTCCGCCGCGCTGGTCTGGCAATCCGCCAACGGCTCGATTGTCCCCTGGGTGGTGCAGGTCGACAAGCTCGGCGCGGCGCAGGCCGTGGCGCCTGCGACCGCCGACTATCAGCCGGGCGACCCGCAGATCGCGTTCTATCTCGCGCGCTTCATCGAGGAAGTCCGGGGCATCCCCGCCGATCCAATCATCGTGCGGCAGAACTGGCTGCGCGCCTATGACTTCACCACGCAGGGCGGCGCCCTGGCGCTCAACGATTACGCCCGCGCCAACGATCCTTTCGCCAATGTCGGCAGGGTCCAGATCGCCGTCGAAATCTCCAGCGTCATCCGCGCCTCGCCGTCGAGCTTCCGCGTCGCATGGGTCGAGCGCCGCTATCAGGACGGCTCGCTCAGCTCCACCGAACGCTGGTCCGCGATCCTCACTATCGCCGTGCACCCGCCCCGCGACGCCGACACGCTGAGGAAGAACCCGCTCGGAATCTACATCAACGCCATCAACTGGTCGAAGGAACTTGGATCATGACATCCGCCCTCCGCAAAGCCGCCCCTCGGAGAGTGGGATTCCCGGCTTTCCTCATGCACGCCATTCCGGATTTCCGCTTCGGCGGTTCTCTGGTTTTCCGTAAATCCGGTTTGCCGATCTTGCTTCTCTGCACTTCGGCGCTCGCCGGTTGCGCCACCTTCGAGAAACCCCCGGAAATCTCGTATGACGACGCGGCGCCCGCCATGCAGGCGTCCGATCCGCCCGCGCCGATCAAGGTCGTGGAACTGCCAAAGCCGCTTCCTCTTCCCGGCCAGTTGAAACGCGTCGGCAAGAATGGCAAGCTCGAGCCGGAACCGGCCGACCCGACCGCGCGCGTGATTCAGGCCAACGCCGCCGCCCGCGTGCAGCCAGTGCGCAACGGCTTCATCAACTCGATGCAGGTCTATCCCTTCGTCGATGGCGCGCTCTATCAGGTCTATTCCTCCCCCGGCGAAATCACCGACATCGCGTTGCAAACCGGCGAACAGCTCGTCGGCTCCGGTCCCGTCGCGGCCGGAGACACCGTGCGCTGGATCATCGGCGACACCGAGAGCGGCGTCGCCGCCGCCAAGCAGGTCCATATCCTCGTCAAACCGACGCGGCCGGAGCTGATGACCAATCTCGTCATCAATACCGACCGGCGCACCTATCACATGGAACTGCGCTCGACCGAGAAGACCTACATGGCTTCGGTCTCGTGGCAATACCCGCAGGACCAGCTGATCGCCCTGCGCCGCCAGAACGCGCAAGCCGAAGCCGCGCAACCCGTGTCCTCAAGCATCGACCTTGCCCGCGTCAACTTTCGCTATGACGTCACGGGCGATCGCGCGCCGTGGCGACCGCTGCGCGCCTTCGACGATGGCAGGCAGGTCTTCATTGAATTCCCGCGCGGCATTGGTCAGGGCGAAATGCCGCCGCTGTTCGTCGTCGGCCCCGAGGGCGACACGTCGGAACTCGTAAACTATCGGGTGCGCGGCAATTACATGGTTGTCGATCGGCTGTTCGCCGCCGCCGAATTGCGCTTCGGCGCGGCGAAGGATCAGAAGCGCGTGCGCATCTCCCGGACGGATGGGAGGCAGGCGTCGTGACCAGCGAACTCGATCCCGAAAAGGAAGAGCGGAAAAAGCCAGAGCCTCCCCGTCAGCCGGAAGCGGAGGATGACGCCCGGCCGCTGACCGGCGAGCCAGCTCTGGCCATGCGGTTGCGCCCGGAGCCGCCGCGCGTCACCCGGCTGTCGCGCAAGGCGCTCGCCGGGATCGCGCTGGTGACGAGCGTGGGTCTTGGCGGCGCGCTGATTTATGCGCTTCAGACCAATCATGGCGGCAATCAGGGCCAGGAACTCTATTCCACCGTTAACCGCACGACGCCGGACGGCCTCGCCAATCTACCGAAGGATTATTCCGGCGCGCCGAAGCTCGGTCCACCTCTGCCCGGCGATCTCGGCCGCCCGATTCTCAATGCGCAAAATGCCGGTCAAGCCGTGCCCACGCCGCCCATGGCCATGCCCAATCCGGGCGTCAGCCAGGAAGAGCAGCGCCGCCTTCAGGAAACCGAGTCCGCGCGAACCGCGCGCCTCTTCTCGGCCACGCAGACGCGGCCAG
>JAJYDD010000408.1 GCA_021777795.1 Pseudomonadota bacterium
TGGTGGCGGTTGATCATGATCTGGTGTCCGCCTGGCCGACCGCGCGTTGGGGCATTCCCGGCTTCATGACGCCGGGCGTCAACAACAAAGGCGCGCTCGACGGCTTCGCCGTTCACGGCGCGGATTTCTACTACAGCGTGCCCAACCATACGATCCGCACCGTGCTCAACGAACTCGCGCAGGGCGCGACGCCGTCGGGCCAGTTGCGCTCGGTGGCGCCGGGCTGGACGTTCTGGGCCGTGGAAAGCATGATCGACGAAGTCGCCCATGCGGTCGGCAAGGACCCGGCGGCCTTCCGGCTGGCGATGCTCGACGGCAAGGGCGACAACGCGGGCGCGCCTCGGCTCGCCAACGCGCTGCGCGCCGCGATGGGGCTCGCCGGCTATGGCACGATCACGCTGCCCAAGGGCGAAGCGATGGGCGTCGCCTGCGTGTCGTCGCAGGAGCGCAAGACCTCGACCTGGACGGCCTGTTGCGCCCATGTCGCGGTCAACGCCGAGGGCGAAATCACGGTGAAGAAACTCACCGTCGCCTCCGATGTCGGCACCGCCGTCAATCCCGACGGCATCCGCGCGCAGGTGTTGGGCGCCACCAACTGGGGCATGTCGCTGGCCCTGTTCGAGGAGGCGACGATGAGCAACGGCGCTTTCGAGCAGTCGAACTTCGACAGCTACACGCCGATGCGCATGGCCCAGCATCCGCAGGTGGAACTGGCGATCATCGCCAACGGCGAAGGCCCGACGGGCGTCGGCGAACCGGCGGTGACGGTGATCGCGCCGGCCATCGCCAACGCGATCTTCAATGCGGTGGGCGCGCGCGTGCGCTCGTTGCCGATCACGGCGGAAAAGGTCAAGGCGGCGATGAAGGCCTGACGCCTCCCGCGCAAAAGAACAACCCCGCCGGGGCGACCCGGCGGGGTTTTTGTTTGCGCATTAGCCGGCCGTTCAGAACGTCGCGCGCATTCCGACGTAGATCGCCTGCGGGCGCGCCGGCGCCAGCGAACGCGGGTCGGTGAAGGCGCCGCCGCCGGCGCCGTAATTAGGAACCGCCCCGGTGTCGAAGAACGTGCCATAGGTATAATAGCGGTTGTCGAACACGTTCTCCGCCATCGCATAAAGCTGGACGTTCTTGGTCAGTTGATAGGAGGCGTTGAGGTCGGCGACCCAATAGGCCGGCAATTGCTGGAACTGGTTGGAATAGTCGCCGCCGAAATATTGCGAGCTGACCACGGTGACGTCGCCGCCGATGGTCAGCTTCGGGGTGAGGTCGTAATTGGCCAGCAACTTGATGCGATGATGCGGGATGCCGGGGATCTGATTGCCCGGCGACACCTGCACGTTGCCGTTGGCGTCGGCGTAGGGCGAGTTGGAGCCGAGGCTCAGCCCGTTGAGGAAAGTCGCGTCGATATAGGCGTAATTGGCCGAAATCGTGAACCGGTCGTAGCGATAATCGACATGCGCCTCGACGCCCTGGCGGCGCGTCGCGCCGACATTCTGGAAATAGCCGAAGCCCTGCTGGACGGGATCGGGGATGTTGAGAATGTCGTTGGTGAGATCGGTGCGATAGACCCCAAGCTGCCAATTGAGCCGGCTGTCGGGGCCCAGCGTATGTGAGCCGCGCAGGCCCGCCTCGACCGTGTGCGCCACCACCTGTTTCAATGTCGGATCGCTGATGAGGAAGCTGGCGAGGATGCAGGGGTGGACGGGATCGGCGCAGCCCAACTCCAGCGGAGTCGGCGCGCGATTGGCCTCGGAATAGCCGGCATAGGCGGTGACGTCGTGGGTGATCTTGTAGGTGCCGCCGATCATCGGGTTGAAGCGCGCATAATAGCCGCCGCCGTTCAGCGACGAGCCGATTTGATCCTGTAGGTCGATGTTGGCGACGTTGTAGCGCCCGCCGGCCGAGACGGTGAGCTTGTCGGTGACGTCGAAGGCGTCCTGCGCATAGACGCCGAGATAGGCGTTTGTCGCCCGCAGCGACACTGGCCCGTCGGAGACCGGATCGCCCGAGGGGCCGAGGAATATGCCGGAGCCGGCGACGACATAATTCGGCTGGATCGTCCCGAGTTGCGCGCTCGCGCCGAAATTGGTCACGCCGTAATCGTAGCTGGCGCCGAGGACCAGATGGTTGGAATGGCCGAGCAGCTTGTCTGTGTTGGTCGCCTGCAAGGTCGCGCCGACGCTGGTTGTTTGGGTGTGGGTGTAATCGATCTCGCCCAGCGTCGCGCCGGGCGCGAACGTGTTGGCGAGTTGCAGCCCGTTGAGGCCGTTGGCCGGCGCGGAGGGGCTGTTGAAACATAGGAAGCCGGCGGCGCCGCCCTGCGCGGGATCGCAGGCTTGCGTGCTGGTCGGGTTGCCGTCCTGCGTCGATTGGTAGAACGAGCGCACATGCGCGTCGGCTTGCACGCTCCAGGTCGGCGTCACATGAACGTTGGCGGTGGCGTTGACATAGCCGACCTGATTGCCCGAAGCTTGCGGCGAGGTGTAGATATTGCCCCAGCCCTGCTGAAGCAGTTGATAAGGCGAAGTCGCCGCCGCGCCGAACACATTGCTGGCGCCGCCGGCCTGGAGGTGGAATTCGCCCCGCTCGGCCTTGTAGCCGATGTCGCCATAGACGCGGCGGATGTCCGAGGCGCCGTACTGGCGATAACCGCTGTCGTGGATGCCCTCGATGGCGATATAGGCGGACCAGGGACCGACCTGCTTGCCCCATTGCAGGGAGCTTTGCGCGCGTCCGAAACTGCCGCCCATGATGTCGAGCGTCGTGCCGTGGAAGTTGAAGCCGTCCTTCATCGTCATCGAGATCGCGCCGCCAAGCGCGTTGAGGCCGAAGGCGGGGTTGTTGCTGATGACGTCCATCGACTTGATGGCCACCGAGGGAATCAGATCCCAGTTGACGGTGTCGCCGAAGGCTTCGTTGATGCGCACGCCGTTCTGATAGACCGCCACCCCCTCGGGCGTGCCGGGGACCGGCGAGGCGTCGAAGCCGCGGAAGAACACGTCCGGCTGCAAGTCGTTGCCGGAGATGGTCTGCATATCGATGCTCGGCGTGTTGAGCGACAGCGCCTTGGCCGGGGTGGGAAACCCGGCGCGCTGGATCTCCTTCGAATCGACCTTGGTGACGGCGGCGGGAACCTTGGTCACATCGACGCCGGTTCCCGACAGCGGCGTGGTCGAGAAAATGTCGAGCGTCGGCAGATCGACCACCGGCGCGCCGCCGCCGGCCGCGAGCGCGGAGGCGCTCACGAAAATCAAACCCGTCGCCAGAACGAAACGCATCGCTTCCCCCACCCGGCCACAAAAAGGCCGGCTTGCCGCAACAATCCGCAACATGGCCGCCGCCGCAAGCGCAACCTTTCTGACTGGATCGGGAAGAACTCCCGGACCGTTGCGCTTATGGTCGGGCGCGCAGACCCACGCAGAGGCCGAATTCATGTGGCGCCACACGCCTTTACGACGACGGCTCAACCTGGTTTTTTCAGGCCTGATCGCGCTGTGGCTGATCGGCGACATCACGCGAATACTTGCGCAGGCGCGCCCGCGCATCGCCGCCGAGGCGCGCGCGGTGACGCTGCTGACCCAGGAATTCCTGGTCTCCTCGCTCGACCGCGTGCAATCGGCGCCCGATCCGCAGCAGGCGGTGCTCGAACTGATCGCCAGCCTGCGCTATCTGCGCCATGCGCGCGTCATCGTCGGCGAGGGCGGCGGCGCGGAGACGCTGGCGCCGCCGCCGGACGCCGCCAATGCGGCGCCGGCGTGGTTCCAATCGCTGGTCGGCGCCGAGGTCATCAGCACGCGATTGCCGGTGATGATCGGCCAGCGGCGGCTGAGCTATATTGTCATCCAGCCGGACCCGACGGAGATCGTCGCCGAGGTTTGGCAAGAGGCGAAGGGGCAGTTGCTGGCGGGAATCGCGCTGGCGATCGCCGTGGTTGTCGCCACCAGCGCGATGGTGCGCGTCGCGCTGCGACCGCTGACCGGCGCGGGCGAGACGCTGGCGAGGCTGGAAGCCGGCGATTACGCGGCGCGCGCGCGGCGCGAGGGTCCGCCGGAGATCGCCGCCATCGCCCAGCGCATCAACCGCCTCGGCGAGGCGCTCGGCGATCTCACCGCCGACGTGCGCCATCTGCTGGAGCGCGTGGTTGACGCCCACGACGAGGAGCGCCGCGCCATCGCGCACGAGTTGCACGACGA
>JAJYDD010000409.1 GCA_021777795.1 Pseudomonadota bacterium
TTGGCGGAGTACTTCCTTGTATCTTTCGATCAGGGGCCGCAGTCTGTGTTCGGGCATGTTGGGGATGAGTTCGTAGAGCAGGCAACCCTGTCGGAACAAGGATTGGACGCGGCGCTTGGCGTTGCTGGTTCGTAGTTGGCGGTCCATGCCAAGGCTTTCGCCGGCCGCGCCCAGGAGTGTCAGCAGAAGGATGGCGAAAGCGTTCAGCGGGAGCAGGCGGTCGCGACGCGGGGGATCGTCGATTCGCAGTTCGCTCATGCCCATGCCGAAGCGCAGATCCTTCGTGTCGCGAAAGCTGGGTTCGATGGTCCAGCGCTTGGCGTATAGGGCTATGATCTGAGCGGCCGAGAGCGTCCCGCTAGCGGCCAGATGCCAAGCCTCCTTCATACCTTTTGACCTTGCCCTCGAAAACTGTCTCCAGAGGCGGTGGGGCTAAGCGGCTTTGAGGGAGTGGCCGGCAAGCCATTTCTTTTCGTAGGTGATGGGGCTGAGGTATCCCAGGGTCGAGTGCAGGCGGGTATGATTGTGGCGAACGATGGACGCATTCGATCTTGAGCGAACCAAACAGGCTCTCGGCGACAGCGTGGTCCCAGCAATCTCCTTTGCGGCTCATAGAGGCGCGCATGCCAAACGCGGCGATCTGCTTGGCGAAGGCGTTGCTGGCGTATTGACTTTAATTTCGTCCAGATCGGCGCGAAACCTGTGCATCTTCCAGTTTCCGGCAATCAGCGGGCGCATGAGAGTTTCTTTCACGTTTGATGCCGTCAGCTTGATTCGCTGGGGTCAGTGAGCGGCATCCGAGACGACGGAAAGTTGCGCCTTGTCCGTGCCGTTGCCGCGCGCGGGAAGCGATCGATCCGCCTTCTCAATGAGGTCGAGGAAGGGCTTCATGATGTCGATCGGCATCGGGAACACGACCGTCGAATTCTGCTCGGCGCCGATTTCCGTCAAGGTCTGGAGATAGCGCAATTGCATCGCCGCCGGCACACTGCCGAGAATCTTGGCGGCGTTGACGAGGGTTTGCGAGGCCTGGAACTCGGCCTCGGCATGGATCACCTTGGCGCGACGATCGCGTTCCGCCTCGGCCTGTTTGGCGATCGCGCGGACCATATTGTCGGTAAGCTCGACGGTGCGGATTTCGACATTGCTGACTTTGATGCCCCAGGTCTCAGTGGCGGAATCCAGAATAGCCTGGACGTCGGCGCTGAGCTTCTTGCGCTCTGAGAGCATCTCGTCGAGTTCGTGCTGTCCGAGCACAGCGCGAAGGGTGGTCTGCGCGAGCATGTTGGTCGCCGGCATGAAATTCTGCACCTTGATGATCGCGCGCTTGGGATCGACGACGTTGAAATAGAGCACCGCGTCGACTTTCATCGAGACGTTGTCGCGCGAAATCACGTCCTGGCGTGGAATTTCGATCACCTGGATGCGCAGGTCCACCCGGACCATTTCCTGGAAGAAGGGAATCATCAGTACGAGCCCGGGGCCTTTGACGCGCTGAAAGCGGCCGAGCGTGAACACGACGGCGCGTTCATATTCGCGTAAGATTCGCACCGAGGCGAACAGCAAGATGACTGCGACGAAACAGGCTAGCGGAATGAGGTAAGCTTCGAGCAGGAACATAGCCTGGTTCTTTCCTGGGCCCGGCGCCTCTGACCCGCGATGGGCGCGGCGATCAGCCCGCGCGACCTTGCCTCGCGCCGACCACGTCCGATAGCCTCGGATTCTACCCATGTCGGCGCGTGAGGGTTTTCCGAGGGTTGGCGCCGACGATGTGAGCGCCCCCCGCGCGATTCTCGCGCTGAATGCCGACTCTTCGAGCCTCAAATTCGCGCTGTTCGAAATTGGCGCTCCACTTGCCCTGATCGCGAAGGGCGAGATCGAGAACCTCGACGGGACGCCGCATTTCGTCGCCCGGGACGCGAGGGGCGCCAAACTGGTGGAGACCCGTGGCGCCACCTCCGGTATATCCGCGACGCTCGAAGCTCTGCTGAAGTTTGTCGAGGACCCATCTGGTCGAGGCAAGTCTTTGGGCGGTCGGCCACCGCGTCGTGCATGGCGCGGTCGCGCATGTCGCGCCCGAGCGCGTGAGGCCGGAGTTACTCCCGGCCTTGGATGGGCTGGTGTCGCTAGACCCACTGCATTTGCCGCACAATATCGCTCCATGCGCGCGCTCGCGGCAGCGCATCCGGGGCTCGCGCAAGTCGCCTGTTTCGATACCGCTTTTCATCACACCATGCTGCGCGAAGCCGCGCATTTCGCGCTGCCGCGCGCGCTGACTGAGGCCGGCGCGCGTCGTTACGGCTTTCACGGCCTCTCCTACGAATATATCGTCGATCAAATGAAGACGTCGGCGCCGACGCTGGCGGCCGGACGCGCGATTGTCGCGCATCTGGGCGCCGGCGCCAACCTTTGCGCGGTGCCCAACGGCGTCAGCATCGCCACGACAATGTCGTTCAGTCCGCTCGACGGCTTGGTGATGGCCACGCGTTGTGGCGCGCTCGACCCCGCCGAGATCAAGGTTCTACTCTATCGTCAATCCGGCCTCATCGGCGTCTCGGGAATCAGCGCCGATATGCGCGTGCTGATCGCCAGCGACGATCCGCGCGCCCGCGAGGCGCTGGATCTGTTCACCTATCTCGCGGCGATAGAGATCGCGGCAATGGCCGGAGCGCTCGGCGGCCTCGACGGCCTTGTGTTCACCGCAGGAATCGGCGAGCGCGCGCCGACTATCCGCGCCGAGATGTGCGCGCCGCTGGCGTGGCTCGGCGTGCGGCTCGACGCGTTCGCCAATGCGGCGAATGCGCCTCGCATCGGGGCGCCCGACAGCCTTATCGAAGTGCGCGTCATTGCGACCGACGAGGAGGCCATGATCGCCCAGCATACCCTGACGATCACCAAAGAAGCCGCAACTGAGTAGTTCCCGATCCTTATCACGGCGGCGACAGCGCAGGCTCTTGAAGCCGAAGCACGCCATGAACCCCGATGTTGTCACATAGGCGAAGGGTGCGCGGCGTCGGACTACGCGGGCCGGCGGCAACGAGGTCTTGGCCCCGCAAGACGGCGATCACATCGCGTAACCTCTCCCGCCCCAAGAGTTGTGAGAGCTCGGCGCGAGTGATCGGCTGAAACTACGCCACCCCTTTCAGAACGAGCGCATCCGCCTGTGACAGCGCGACCGTTCGCTTGGCGCCGAGCGTTGCCCGGATTGCGTCGCCGAACCCCCATTTCGTGCGAAAGCTGCAGCCGCCGGCGACGGAAATCAGTTCGTAGGGCTGCCCGCACAGTTCGTCGCGGATGTCGTCGATGACAGGTTCGAGTGGACACGCCTCGCCGACCACGCGGGAAAGGTGCTCGCGCGACACTGGTTTTTCAGCGGCGAGGATGAGGGCTTCGACGTGCGACATCCATTTGCGTCAGCGCGCTGACGCCGGGCCAGGCTACGCCGGGGCGCGCGCCTTGAGGGGGACCTTGTTTGCGCGACGTCAGCCGCCGGCTTCGGTTGGCGCGACCCGGCCCTGCGGCCCATGCGTAGTTTCCGACTCTGTCACATCGCCACGAAGAGGGTTCATTCAAACAGCCGGCCCGAGGTCCCACGCGCGTTCGCGAATACCGCCGTGTGGGAATGACAGCCTGACGAGGAACATTCGAAATGGCGACCGATACCAATCCTCCCAGGACGCCCAACGCGAAGCCCGTCGCCAAAGACGATTTGCAGAAATTGCCGATGGCGGAAGTCGAGAAGCGGCTCGGCTCGTCCCCCGACGGACTCACCGAGGACGAGGCGAAGAGCCGGCTCGCACATTACGGATCCAACGAGATCGCGGAGAAAAAGACCAACGCTCTCCTCAAATTCTTGAGCTATTTCTGGGGTCCGATCCCCTGGATGATTGAAGTGGCGGTCGTGCTCTCCGGAGTCGTGCGCCACTGGCCGGACTTCTTCATTATCCTCGTCTTGCTGTTCGCCAATGCGATCATCGGGTTTTGGGAAGAGCGCCAAGCGGGCGACGCCATCGAAGCGCTAAAGGCGCGGCTCGCCGTCGCGGCCCGAGTCAAGCGCAGCGGAAAATGGGTCGCGCCGCCCGCCAAGGACCTCGTGCCGGGCGATGTGGTTCGCCTGCGTTTAGGCGACATCGTTCCCGCCGACGCGCGGTTGCTGGCGGGCGACG
>JAJYDD010000410.1 GCA_021777795.1 Pseudomonadota bacterium
GGCGCGGGCGACAAAGTGTGAAGACGGTTCGGCGGAATCGAGCGTGAATGACGTTTTGGTAATGGCGCCCCTCTTGCCGCCATCAGCACTCGGCCGATTATTCCATTGACTTTGGGCGGCTTTGGCCTATATGCGCCATGCAGGCGGCAGAACCGTTGTGAGGCCTCAAGCCCACGACCCCGCGCAGGCCCGAAGCCCTGGCCGACGAGAGCCAAAATGGGATGGGCGTGCATTTCCCTATGATGTGAGACCTAATGAATTTTGACGAACTCGGCCTGAGCCAGAAAGTGCTCGAAGCCGTCCGCGCGTCCGGCTACGAAACGCCGACGCCGATCCAGGCGCAAGCCATTCCCCATGCCCTTGCTGGCCGCGACGTGCTCGGCATCGCCCAGACGGGCACCGGCAAGACGGCAGCCTTCACCTTGCCCATGATATCGCGCCTCGAACAGGGCCGCGCCCGCGCCCGCATGCCGCGCACGCTCATTCTGGAACCGACGCGCGAGTTGGCGGCCCAGGTCGAGGAGGCTTTCGTCCGTTACGGCGTAAATCACAAGATCAACGTCGCGCTTTTGATCGGCGGCGTCTCCTTCGGCGACCAGGAAGCCAAGATCACCCGCGGCGCGGACGTGCTGATCGCTACTCCGGGCCGACTGCTCGACTTCGCCGACCGTGGCAAGATCCTGCTGACCGGCATCGAAGTCCTCGTCATCGACGAAGCCGACCGCATGCTCGACATGGGCTTCATTCCCGACATCGAGCGCATCTGCAAGCTGGTCCCGTTCACCCGGCAGACCTTGTTCTTCTCCGCCACCATGCCGCCGGAGATCACCCGGCTGACCGAGCAGTTCCTGCAAAATCCTGTTCGCGTCGAGGTGTCCAGGCCGGCCTCAACCGCTACCGCCATCACGCAGACGCTCGTGAAGACCGGCGTCAGCCCGGAGGAGAAGCGCGCCACTTTGCGCCGCGTCATCCGCGGCGCCGAAAACTTCAAGAACGCCATCGTCTTCAGCAACCGCAAGCGCGACGTGCAGGTGGTCTATCGCAGCCTGGAGAAGCACGGTTTTTCCGTCGGTGCGCTGCACGGCGATCTGGACCAGCGCGCCCGCATGGCCGCGCTGGACGCTTTCCGCAACGGCACCGTGCAATTGCTGGTCTGTTCGGATGTCGCGGCGCGCGGGCTCGACATTCCAGACGTGAGCCACGTCATCAACTATGACGCCCCGCACCACGCCGAGGATTACGTCCACCGCATCGGCCGCACGGGCCGCGCCGGCAAGGCCGGCGTCGCGATTACGCTCGCCACCCGTCTCGATGCAAAGAACATCGATGCGATTGAGAAGTTGATCGCCCGCAAGATCGACTGGGCGCCCGGCGAAGCCGAGGCCGCTGACGACGCGCCGGAAGAAAAGCGGCCCGAGCAACGGTCGCGCGGTCGCTCCGCCGCCGGCCGCGAACCCCGACGCGAAGAAGAGCGCCGCGAACCCCGTCGCGAAGAGGAACGCCGCGAGCGTCCGGCCCCGCGCAGCCGTCGCCCGGAAGCGCCCGCCACGGCGGCGGCGCCCGCGCCCCGTCGTAGGCAGCGCGAAGATCTCGACGACGCTCCCGTGGTCGGCCTCGGCGATCATGTGCCGAGTTTCCTTCTGCGCCCCACCCGCCTGCCGCGCGTCACCGCGGACTGAGCGATGTTCACCGGAATTATCAGCGACGTCGGCCAAGTGGTTGAGATGTCGCGCTCCGGCGATATAGCGCGGCTGGTGGTCGACAGCCACTATTCCTCGGAGGGCATCGCCCTTGGCGCGTCCATCGCCAATTCCGGGGTCTGCTTGACGGTCGTGGCGCATATGGCGTGCAACGATGGCTCGCGGCTCGCCTTCGACGTCGGCGCGGAGACGCTGGCCGTGACCACCTTCGGCGCCCTGGCGCCTGGCGCACGCCTTAATCTCGAACGCCCCCTTAAGATCGGCGACGAACTCGGCGGCCATCTCGTCAGCGGCCACGTCGATGGTGTCGCGGAGATCGTCGCGCGCGGCGATTTCGAGGGAATGGCGAAGTTCCGCTTCCGCGCGCCGGCTGAACTCTCCCGCTTCATCGCCACCAAGGGCTCGGTGGCGCTCGACGGCACGTCGTTGACGGTCAATGCCGTCGAGGGCCACGAATTCGAGGTGTTGCTGATCCCGCACACGCTGGCCGTCACCACTTGGGGCGAGCGGCGCGTCGGCGATCGCGTCAATCTCGAAGTCGACCAGATGGCGCGCTACGCGGCGCGCCTCGCGGGACTGGATTAATCAAGCCAGCGCCTTAAAGGTCCACCCCGCGCCGGGCGCGCCCAGCGTATTGACTGCGGCGATCGCGGTGTCGTTGAGTTGCCAGCTTACATAGCCGCTGGTCGCGGTGTCGTAGAATAGGATCGAGCCCAAGTGGTTGCCGCTGAGATCGGCGATCCCCTTGAACACGAAATCGGCGCCGGGCGCGCCGATCACGCCGCCGCCGATCAAGGTCGCGCCGCTGAGGTCCCAGGTCGAATAGACCCCGCTGCTATTGACGAACAACAGGTCGGCCTTGCCGTCGCCGTTGAAATCGCCGGCGCCAAGATAGGTCCACGCCGGGCCCGGCGAGCCGAGGATTCCGCCGCCCGCCACGATCTGATCGTCCGCCACGGCCTGGATCATGAACTGGCCGCTGGCGTTCTCCTGCAACAAGTCTGAGGAGCCGTCACCAGTGAAATCCGCCGCGCCCAGCGTGGTCCAGCCGGCGCCGGGATTGCCGAGATTGACCTGCGCGACGACCTTCGAGCCCTCCATCGTCCAGACGATGTCGTCACCGGACGCGCTCTGAAATAGCAGGTCGCTGCGTCCGTCGCCGTTGAAATCGCCGAGTCCCTTGAAGAGCAGCGACGAGCCCGGCGTCCCGATCGTCGCCTGCGAAACCAGATCGTCGCCGTATGTGCGCCACAACGAATAGACGCCGGCGGTGCTCTCGAACAGCAGGTCCGGCTGCCGGTCGCCGTAGAAATCCCCGACCGTCAGCAATGCTTCGTCCGTCGCCGCCGCTCCTAGCGTGACGACGGCGCCGGAGGCGTTGCCGCGCAGGCTCCAGCTATGTACGACGCTGGACGAATCCTGGAAGAAGGCCGCCGCCGGCAATTCCGGTTGGGCGGCGGGCGCCCGCGACACGACGCTCCACTGCGCGCCGGCCGCGCCGTAATCGACGCCGCCGATGATCGAGGCGCCGTTCATGAACCAGGACCAATATTGCCCGGTCACGACGTTCTGGAACAGGATGTCGCTGCGCCCGTCCCCATTGTAATCGCCGATCGCCTTGACGACGAAATCGTCGGAGGGCGCACCAATTTGATGCGACGCGACGACCGCATTGTTCAGCACCTCGTCGACGACATAGGCGCCGGTATCGACGTTGTGAAATAGCAGACCGCTGGTTCCATTGCCGTAGAAATCGCCGACGCCCGACAGCGTCCAGCCTTCGCCGGGCGCGGCGAGCGGCGCCCCGCCAAGGATCTGGTCGCCGTTCATCAGCCAGGTCGCATATTGACCGGCGGCGTTCTCGAAGAGCAGGTCGGTCTTGCCGTCGCCGTTGAAGTCGCCGGTTCCCACCAGCGTCCAGGCCGATCCCGGGTTGCCGACATTGCCGCCGCCGATGATCGACGATCCCGACAACTCCCAGATCGCGATGTCGCCGGCGGCGTCGCGAAACAGCAAGTCCGTCTTACCGTCGGCGTTGAAATCGCCCTCGCCGACGACGCGCCACGTCCCGCCGGGGGCCCCGATGACGTAGCCCGCGGAGATCGTGGCGCCAAATAGGCTCCAGTAGGCGATTACTCCGGTTTGGGCGTTGGAAAAGAATATGCTGGCGTAGCCCTGCCCCGTCGTGTCGCCGGTTCCCAGCACGCTTTCGGCCGCGCCGGGAGCGCCGAGGGCGCCCCCGCCTGCGATCGCCGTTCCCTTCGTCTGCCAAGTGGAGAGCGATTGCGCGCCATTGACGAGCAGAATGTCGGAATAGCCGTCGCCGTTGAAGTCGCTCGGCGCATGGGTCGGCAGCGTGAACGCGTAAGACGGGCTGAGAGGCGCGCTCGAAGCGATCTCGACGGCGCCGCCCGGCGTTCCGTTGATCGACCATTCCGCCCGCGCGCCGCTGGCGTTGTAGCCG
>JAJYDD010000411.1 GCA_021777795.1 Pseudomonadota bacterium
GGATCAACGCCCCGGCCACGATCACGCAGACGACCAGCGCCGGAATCATGCGCGAATTGGCGTAGAGCACCGAATAGTGATTGGACAGCATCATGAACAGCACGGGCAGCGTGATGTAATTATTGTGGGTCGAGCGCTGCTTGGCCTGTTTGCCCCATTTCGGGTCCGGGCTTTCTCCCTTCAGCAGCCGGGCGATGGATTTGCGCTGGTTGGGCATGATGACCATCGCCACATTGGCGGTCATCATGGTGGCCATCAGCGCGCCGGTGTGGATGAGCGCGCCGCGCGCCGAAAAGACGTGGATATAGAAATAGCTCGTCGCCACCACATAGGCGAAGACGCCCGCCAGCAGCGTCGCGTCGTTGCGGCCGAGCGGCGATTTGCAGATCTGGTCATAGACGACCCAGCCGAGGGCCAGCGAGCCGACGCCGATCAGCGCCGCCTGCCAGGGTTGCAGCGCCAGCACCGAGGGGTCGATGAGGAAGAAGCTCGACTGGCCGTAATAGATCCAGCACAGCAGCGTGAAGCCGGAAATCCAGGTCCAGTAGGATTGCCACTTGTGCCAGATGAGATCGTCGGGCAGCGACGGCGGGGCGAGCGTGTATTTGCTCATCTCGTAGAAGCCGCCGCCGTGGACCTGCCAGGAAATGCCCTGCACGCCGTTGGCCATCTTCTCGCGTTTGCGCAACGAGGCGTCGAGATGCATGAAGAAGAAAGAGCCGCCGATCCAGGCGATGGCCGCCGTCACATGCAGCCAGCGCAAAAGGATCGAACCCCATTCCCAGACATACGGCCCCCACGCGCCCATTCCGACCCCCGTTCGCGAAATCTTGCGGCGGAAGCATAACCGGCGCCGCGTCGCGCGAAAGCCTTTTCTGCGGCGCCGCGACATTGCTTGGCGTCGCTTTCTGTGCGAAGGGCGCGGCCCGCCGTCCCCTGGGCGGCTTTCATCGCGGAGAAGCGCTTGTCCCTGTCCCTTCATCAATCCAGCGTCGGCGTGTTCGAGGCGACGATGACGGCATTCCTCGCCATCCTCGACAAGGCGGCCCAGCACGCCGCCGACGCGAAATTCGATCCCGCCGTCTATGCGACACTGCGGCTGCGGCCGAACATGCTGGCCTTCCCGCGTCAGGTGCAGATCTTCTGTGACCACGCCAAGAACGGCGGCGCGCGACTGGCCGGCGTCGAGGCTCCGCGCTACGAGGACACCGAGACGACGCTCGACGAGCTGAAGGCGCGCATTGAAAAGACGCTGGCCTTCGTGCGCTCGCTCGACAAGGCGGCGGTCGAAGCCGGGACGGAGCGCGAAATCGTGTTCCCGATCGGCCCCAGTGTGAAGGGCAAGATGAAGGGCGGCGACTATCTATTGCACTACGCAATGCCGAACTATTACTTCCACCTGACGACCGCTTACGATCTGCTGCGCTTCGCCGGCGTCGGCATCGGCAAGCGCGATTTCCTCGGCGTTCCGCCGGGCCTGACCATGATCTCGTGAGGACCCCATGAGCATACAGCGAATCGGCGTCGGCCCCCGCATGTCGGCGGCCGTCATCCACGGCGACACGATCTATCTGGCGGGCCAGGTCGCCGACAAGGCGGCCGGCGCCAGCGTCGCCGAGCAGACGCGCGAGATTCTGTCGATCATCGACGGGCTTCTGGCCGAGGCGGGCTCCGACAAGACGCATATCCTGTCGGCGACGATCTACCTGCCCGACATCGCGACCTTCGCCGAGATGAATGCGGTCTGGGACGGCTGGGTCGTCAAGGGCCATACGCCGGCGCGCGCGACGGTCGAGGCCAAGCTCGCCGCGCCGAAATACACGGTCGAGATCGCCTGCATCGCCGCCAAAGCCTAAACGGAGAACGCCCGTGTCCGGCGCCCCGCGCATGACCCCCGTCGAAGCCGTCGATCTGCTCGTGCAGCGTTACGACGAGGCAGTTTCGGCGTTGCGCGGTGGCGTCGAGCGGTTCCTGCGCACCGGCGAACCGCCGACGGCCGAGGAGCGCGCGCGCTTCCGCTACCCGGAACTGCGCGTGGTCTATCATCCCGACGGGGCGCCGCCCGTGAACCCTCGCGCCTTCGCCAAATTCTCCGCCCCCGGCCTCTATACGACGACGGTGACGCAGCCGGCCGATTTCCGCGCCTATCTGTTGGAGCAACTGACGCCGCTTTACGAGGAATATGGCGGCGAGATCGGCGTCGGTACCGGCGGGCAGGAGATCGCCTATCCCTACGTCTATGAGAGCGGCGACGAACTCGGGCGCGGCGGGGCCACGGCGGCCGATCTCGCCCGCTATTTCCCGACGCCGTCGCTGGCGGTGATCGGAGATGAGATCGCCGACGGTCAGTTCGAGATCCGCCCCGACGCCGAGCGGCCGCTGGCCTTGTTCGACGCGGCGCGCGTCGATTATTCGTTGCGCCGCCTCGTGCATTACACGGGCTCGGACTGGCGGGCGATGCAGCCCTGGGTGCTGCTGACCAATTATCATCGCTACGTCGATCAGTTCGTCGCCTGGGGGCTGGAGCAGTTGCGCAGCGACCCGAGCGTGGCGAAGCTGGTGCTGCCCGGCAATGTCGAGATCGATGCCGCGATGTCGCCGCAGGAGGCGCAGACCAAGGCTGCGGGCGTCGTCTGGCACCGCTTTCAGATGCCGGCCTATCATGTCGTGCGCCGCGACGGGAACGGCGTCAGCCTCGTCAATATCGGCGTCGGCCCCGCCAACGCCAAGAACATCACCGACCATATCGCGGTGCTGCGCCCGCATTGCTGGCTGATGGTCGGCCATTGCGCGGGCCTGCGCCAGAGCCAGATGATCGGCGATTATGTGCTGGCGCACGCCTATTTGCGTGAGGACCATATTCTGGATGAGGCGGTGCCCCCCAACGTGCCGATCCCGGCGCTGGCGGAAGTGCAGGTGGCGTTGCAGGAGGCGGTGGCCAGCGTCACCGGCGATAGCGGCGCGGCGCTGAAGCGGCGCGTGCGCACCGGCACCGTCGTCACCTACGACGACCGCAACTGGGAATTGCGCTGGACCCAGGAACGCCGCCGCTTCAACCTGTCGCGGGCGATCGCCGTCGATATGGAATCGGCGACCATCGCCACCCAGGGTTTTCGGATGCGCGTGCCCTATGGCGCGATGCTGTGCGTTTCCGACAAGCCGCTGCATGGCGAGATCAAGCTGCCCGGCGCCGCCAACGCCTTCTACGAGCGGGCGATCGGCGAGCATCTGCGCATCGGCCTCACCGCCCTGCAATGCTTGCAGCGCAGCGACGCGGCGCTGCATTCGCGTAAGTTGCGCAGCTTCGACGAGCCGCCGTTCCGCTGACGGCCGGGCGCGGCGGCGTTTTTTTTGAAATCTTTCCTAACGCCCGTCCTCAATAGACCGTAAACTTCGGCTGTCCCGCCGGCCACGTCGGCCGGCGCCAGCCGAGGACAGGGCGATGACGCAAGGGCGCCGCAAACTCTGCATCGAAACCATCGCTTTGTTCGTCGTGGGCGCTGTCTTCGTCGGGGTCGGCGGCTTCCTTTGCATCACCGCCTATCGCGCTCGGCGCGCCGACGCCGCTGCCGCCGACGCTGCCGATCGAGAGCTTGGCGCCCCGCTGGCGGCGCTCTCGAACGCGCTGAGGCCGGAGCGGCGCACCGATGGCGTTGATTTCGGCGACCCTTCGCTCGCCGCCTATGACTACTTCACCGCCGTCTACGACCTCAGCGCCCACATGGTCTATCTGCCCGACGGCGAGCGGCTCGAAGCCCATTCCGGGCAGGGGCCGCTGCGCGACGATTCTTCTCATGTCGATGTGAGGGATCTCATGTCGATGTGAGGGATCGCGGCGCGACGCCGCCGCACGTTTACGATCTGACTCTACGCGAGGATCTGTTCCACGGCGTGCAGGCGCTGCGGCTCAACCCGGTTGGCGGCCCCGACTCGATCTTTGGCCGCGCGGGCCTGCTCGCCCACACCTACATGCTGGGACCGAATGGCGATTCCAACGGCTGCGTGTCGTTCAAGAACTACGACGCCTTCCTCCCGGCGTTCCAGCACGGCCTCGTCAAGCGGCTCATCGTGGTGTCGAGCCGGCGCTAGACGCTTGCGGCGCCAGCGCAGGAGGTGACGGCGCCATGCCGGCAGGTCGTCAACAACCGCTA
>JAJYDD010000412.1 GCA_021777795.1 Pseudomonadota bacterium
GGCGTACCCCGCCGCGTGACGTTTCGATGACAGCGAAAGGCGGGCGACGTGTCGGCTATCGTGATGACGGCGGTGCTGGCCGCCGCGCTGATGCACGCGGTCTGGAACTCGCTGGTCAAGAGCGCCGGCGACAAGTTCATGACCTCCGCGCGGGTGTGCCTGTGGTGCGGGATCATCGCCGTCGCCGTCGCGCTGGTCACGCCGTTTCCGGGCGCGGCGGCGTGGCCCTTCGTCGCCGCCTCGGCGATCATCCATGTCGTCTATTTCGTGCTCGTCGGCCGGCTCTATCGCAACGCCGATCTCTCCGTCGTCTATCCGCTGATGCGCGGCCTCGCGCCGCTGATCGCCGCGACGATGGCGTTCGCCGCGCTCGGCGAGCGTCTGGCGCCGCTGGCGCTGGCGGGGGTGTTGGCGCTGGTCGCCGGCGTCGTCGCGATGGGCGCGAGCGGCTTTGCGCAGGGGCGCGTCGATGCCGCGACCCTGCGCTACGCCCTGCTCAACGCCGCCATCATCGCCCTCTATTCGGTGATCGACGGCCAAGGCGCGCGGCTCTCGGGGCCGGCGACGGCCAACGCCTTCGGCTATAACGCCTGGGCCGACGGGCTCACCGCCGCGCTCTATGCGCCGGTGCTCATCGCTTGGCGCGGCCGGGGGACGCTGGCGGAATTCGCGCGCGAGCCGTTGCGGGCGGCGGCCGGCGGTGTCGCGGCCTTCACCGGCTATGCACTGGTCGTCTGGGCGATGACGCGGGCCGACATCGGCGAGGTGGCGGCGCTGCGCGAATGTTCCGTGGTGTTTGCGGCTGTCATCGGCGTGTTCGTGCTCGGCGAGCCGTTCAAGGCCGCCCGGGCCGGGGCGACGGCGCTCATCCTGGCGGGCGTCGCGGCGCTGAGATTCGCTTGACGGCTCAGTCGCGCATCGTCAGCCCGATCAGCCTCGCCGTCGCCGCGCAGGCGAAGGCGGCGATGGCGCCGCTGGCGATGAGGGCATGATAGAGCGAGGCGTCGAACTCGCCGGCCGTCCAGTCGCGGACGAAATCGCCGGCGCCGTCGCCGAAATCGTAGCGGATGAAAACCATCATCTGCGAGCCCGCCTTCAACAGCCAGAGATAGAGCCCGTGCGCGAACAAGGCGCCGATGAGCCCGGCGCCGAGCGCGCGCGGCGCGGTCGGCGGCGACCAAGCGTCATACAGCGCATAGGCGAGGCCGGTGAACGCGGCGGGAAGCAGGCCCAGCACATAGGCCGGGATCAGCGCGAAGGCGTGGCCGATCAGCGCGGCGATCCAGCCGATATGGACCGCCGCCTCAGTTCCGGTCTCCGCCATCATCGCCAGCGGGATGAACATCGCCCCGCCGACCGCCGGCCCCAGCGCCGCAAACAGCGCGACAAGCCCGAGCGCCGGCAGGAAGAAGCCGCGCTGCGCCGGGGCGGCCGGCATGGTCATTGCGCGAGTTCCTTCAGCCCGGCGCGGATCAGCGTCGCCGTCGCCGCCTCCGCTCCGAGCGCGCGAAACGCCTTGGCGACCGCCGCCGCCGCCTGCGGGCGGCCATAGCCGAGGCCCGTCAGCGCCAGCACCGCGTCCTCGGCGGCTTTCGGCAGCGTGGCGGCCGGCGCCTCGGGCGCGCCGAAATCGGCCCCGCCGAGCGCCCCGGCCTTGTCTTTCAATTCCAGCACCAGCCGCGCGGCGAGCTTCGGCCCGACGCCGGGGGCGCGCGCCATCATCGCCTTGTCTTGGCGCGCGATCGCGGAGGCCAAAGCGTCGCCGGGCAGCGCGCCCAGAATGCCGAGCGCCACTTTCGCGCCCACCCCCTGCACGCCCTGCAAAAGCCGGAACCAATCGCGCTCGCCTTGCGTCAGAAAGCCGAACAGCCGGATCGCGTCCTCGCGCACCTGCGTCTCGATATGCAGCGACACCGCCTCGCCGATTCCCGGCAGCGCGCGCAAAGTGCGGGCGGAGGCCGAAACCAGATAGCCGACGCCGCCGACATCGACGATCAGCCCCTCCTCGTCGAGGCTGTCGACGCGGCCCTTGAGTTTGCCGATCACGCCGCGCCCCGCAAGCGGGCGGCGCGGTGCTGGGCGTGGCAGATGGCGACGGCGAGCGCGTCGGCGGCGTCGGCGGTGCGCGCGTCGGAGGCCGGCAACAGCATCTTCACCATCATCCCGACTTGTTGCTTTTCCGCGTGGCCGACGCCGACCACGGTCTTCTTGACGAGATTGGCGGCGTATTCGGCGACATTCAAGCCCGCCAGCGCCAGCGCCGCCAGCGCCACGCCGCGCGCCTGCCCGAGTTTCAGCGCCGAGCGCGGGTCGCGGTTGACGAAAGTCTCCTCGACCGCGCCCTCCTGCGGCGCGTGCTCGGCGATGAGATCGCTGAGTTCGCGGTGGATGTAGGCGAGCCGCCGGGCCAGCGAAAGATCGGTCCCGGTCGCGATCGTTCCGCAAGCGCGGAACTGCAAGCGCGCGCCAGTAACTTCGATCACGCCCCAGCCGGTGGCGCCGAGGCCGGGATCGACGCCGAGGATGCGAATCGGGCGCGTGGACATGGCGCAAGCCTATCTGTTCGCCGGCCTGCTGGCGAGGCGCGGCGTTTCCGGAAAATTTTAGGCAAATCGTGAACCCGTCCCACAGGCGCCGCGATTATTCTTCGGCCGATCCCCCGCCCGCCAAGGGTTCGCACATGAGCATCGTCTCGCCGTTTCACGATATTTGCGTCGCCGGATGCCTCGCCAACGCCTCGCTCGCCGGGGCCGCGAAGAAGGAGGCGCCGGCCCCCTTTTCAGAGGCGCCCTTCGCGCCTTCGTCAACGGGCGCGCAGACCCCTGCGCAAGCCGCGCCCCGCCGGCGCCGCGCGTTCGACGCCCTGCTCAATCTGGTGAGCGGGCCGACCATGCCGGCCGACGCCAACCGCGCCTGACCCCTCTTCACGCCGGCTTTGGCCGCACCGCTGACATCGCGCCCAGGATAGCCCGCGCGCGCGGCGTGTCGAACAGTTCGGCGGCGTCCTGCTTGGCGCGGTGGCGCCAGTTCGGCCGCTCGCGATCGGTGCCCGGCAGGTTGGTCGCCACCGTCTCTCCTGCGAGATCGTCGGCTTGCACGCTCGCCAGCGCCGAGCCCGCGCGCGCCAGGAAGGCGTGCATCGCCGCCGCCAGCGCATCGTCCATCGGCGCGTCGAGCGTGGGCGGGTGTTCGAGCGCGCCGGCGGCGATCATCGCCGCGACCAGCGCCTGTTTCTCGGCCAGCCGCTCGTCGAGCGCGCGCACGGCGTGATCGGGGCCGAGTTGGCCAAGGCTCATGCGCTCGGCGATGTCGGCGGCCTGCCACCAGCCGGCGGCGGTCGGCAGATCGTGCGTGGTGATGCAGGCGATGCTGTGGACGGGATAATCGTGGGGGTCGAGGAATTCGCTCCCCTTGCGCTCGAAATAGACCACCCGCATCCCCGAGATGTCGGCCTTGCTCAGCTTGTCGCGGAAGCCGTCGGGCACGGTGCCGAGATCCTCGCCCACCACCATGCAGCGGTTACGCTGGCTCTCCAGCGCGATCTGGCCGATCAAGTCGTTGGCGGGATAGGCGACATAGGCGCCCTGCGCGGGCTTGGCGCCCTCGGGGATGACGAACAGCCGCGTCAGGCCCATC
Organism: Pseudomonadota bacterium; assembly: GCA_021777795.1. Classification (GTDB taxonomy): domain Bacteria; phylum Pseudomonadota; class Alphaproteobacteria; order Rhizobiales; family Beijerinckiaceae; genus Roseiarcus. The sequence continues at coordinate 3,637 of JAJYDD010000412.1, forward strand.
GCGTGGTCGATGCGCAACATGCCGGCGTGGCGCATGTTGGCGGCGAGCAATTCGCTCTGCCCTTTCCAGCCCGACAGCGCGCCGGCGACAGGGTCGGGCGGCGGCAATTGCCAGTTCTGGCCTTGCGACGAAAACGGGTCCGGCGGCGCGCCCACGGCCGCGCCGATGCCAAGCTCGGCCGCGCGCGACCAACTCTCCGCCCCATCCGGGGCCGAGCCGATGGCGAGATCGCGATAGAGGCCGATGTCGAGCCCCGCCGCGCGCGCCGCCGCGCCCAACTGGCGGTCGGCGAGCCATTGGCAGAATTGCGCGAAACGCACGTCGTAATCGCGCTCGTCCGCTTTGAGGAGAAGCGCGGCCGGGTCGGCGTCGCGCAACTCGGCCGGCCATAGCCGCCAATATTGATTTTCGCGCTCGCGCTGGATCGCCCCGAACACGGCGAAGCGGAACAGCGCATCGCCGCCCGCCGCGACGAAGGCGTCGAACTCGGCGAACAGCGGATCGTCA
>JAJYDD010000413.1 GCA_021777795.1 Pseudomonadota bacterium
CATAGAGCCACGGCGGGAACGGCAGGCCGAACAATTGCGCCGGCAATCGCTGATCGGCGGTGAACGGCGCGGTCTGCGGGAAATTCTGCCCGTGCGGATCTTTCCAGGGGCCAGCGACGAGATAGTTGAGCACCTGGAGCGCGACATAAACCAGCATCAGGCTCGACAGGATTTCGTTGACGCCGTAGCGATTGCGCAGCCACGCCACCGGCGCCGCCCACAACGCGCCCGCCGCCATGCCGGCGACGATCATCAGCGGCACGATCCAGAAACCGTGCATGTTCTGCGTCAGGATCGCGACGCCCGCGCCGCCGAGCGCGCCGAGGACATATTGCCCCTCGGCGCCGATGTTCCACACCTTGGCCTGATTGCCGAGCGTGAGGCCAAGCGCGATGAGGATGAGCGGCGCGGCCTTGGCGGCGACGTCCTGCCATTTGTAGACGGCCAGCACGGGCGTGAAGAAAATGTCCGACACCGCGCGCGGCCCGTCATAGCCGATGGCCTCGAAGATGATCGCCCCGACGATCATCGTCGCCACGACGGCGAAGATCGGGCTCAGCACCAGCATCACGCGGCTGATCTCGCGCCGCTTCTCCAGCCTAATGCGCATGCTGCAACGCCTCCGTCATCTCGACGGTCGCTTGCGGGTCGCCATGCACGCCGCCCATCAACAGGCCGATCTCCTCGATGGAAGCTTCCCCCACTTTCATCACCCGCGACAGGCTGCCGAGATTCATCACCACTAGGGTGTCGCAAAGCTCCAGCAATTCGTCGAGATCCTGCGAGATGACCAGGATGGCGCAGCCGCGCGCGGCCAGATCGACGAGCGCCTGCCGGATCGCCGCCGCCGCGCCCGCATCGACCCCCCAGGTCGGCTGGCTCACCGCGATCGCCGACGGCTCCTGCATGATTTCGCGGCCCATGATGAATTTCTGCAAATTGCCGCCCGACAGCGAGCCCGCCGTCGCTTGCGATCCCTGCGCCTTGACGGTGAAGGACGAGATCACCTCGTTGGCGTAGGCCCGCGCGCGCCCCATGTTTATGAGGCCACCGGAGACGAAGCCCATGCGCCGGCGCGCCGTCAGCGCGCCGTTGAGCGCCAGCGTGAAATCGGCCACCGCCGCATGGCCGTTGCGCTCCTCCGGCACGGCGCACAGGCCCCGCGCGCGCCGCCCGGTCGGCCCGAGCCCGCCGATCGCGCGGCCCTCCAACAGGATCGCCTCGTCGGGCGCGGTGACCTCGCCGCTCAGCGCCTCCATCAATTCGTTCTGCCCATTGCCGGCGACGCCGGCGACGCCGAGGATTTCGCCGGCCCGCACGGAGAACGAAATGTCCTTCAGCGCGATGCCGAAATCGCCGCGCTTGGGCAGGCTCAGCGCGCGCGCGGCGAATTTCTCCGCGCCGAGCGTCCGCCCCGCCCCGCGCGAAATCTCCTTCAGGTTGGCGCCGATCATCAGTTCGGCCATGCTTTTCGAGGTTTCCCGGCGCGGATCGCATTCGGCGATGAACTTGCCGCCGCGCAGGATCGTCGCGGTCTCGCAGAGCGCGACGATCTCGTGCAGCTTGTGGGAGATGTAGAGGATCGAGCAGCCTTGCGCGGAAAGCTTGCGCAGCGTCTCGAAAAGCTGCTCGACCTCCTGCGGCGTCAGCACCGAGGTCGGCTCGTCCATGATAAGCAGCTTGGGGTTGAGCAGCAGCGCCCGCACGATTTCGATGCGCTGACGCTCGCCGACGCTGAGCGTGGTGACGATGCGGCGCGGATCGAGCTTGAGGCCGTAGAGATCGAGCACGCGCAGGATTTCGGCTTCCAGCTTCTTCTGCGGGATGTTGGAATCGAGCCCCAGCGCGATGTTCTCCAGCACCGTCAGCGCCTCGAACAGCGAGAAATGCTGGAACACCATGCCGACGCCGAGCTTACGCGCCGCGCGCGGGTTGGCGATGCGCACCGGCGTCCCGTCCCAGACGATTTCGCCGGAATCGGGGGCCAGAATGCCATAGATCATCTTGACCAGCGTCGACTTGCCGGCGCCGTTCTCGCCGAGCAGAGCGTGAATTTCGCCCGGCTTGACGGTCAGGCTGACATTGTCGTTGGCCAGAACGCCCGGAAATCGCTTGCTCACGCCGCGCAACTGCAAGCGCGGTTTCACCCCGTCTTCAGCCATCCCGCCCCCGCGCCCGCGCGCGAAATCCGCACGCGCCCCGCCCTTAATGCAAGCTCCGCGCCGTTAGCGCAGGCAGGCGCCTGCGCGCCCGGCTCCGTTTAGAGCCCGCCGCGAACCGCCCGTCAATTGGGCGCCGGCGCCTATCCCGTGAACATTGCCCTCGATGCGGCGCTGCGCCATCATGGCCGCACGACAGGAGCCCGACTTGACGCCCGATCAGGATTTACAGTTTTTGCGCCGCTCGTTCGAGGTCGCCCGCCGCGCACGCGACGGCGGCGATCACCCTTTCGGCTGCCTGCTTGTGGGGCCGGACGGCGAGGTTCTGCGCGAGCAGGGCAACGGCTACAGCGCCGAGGGGGGCGACCGCACCGCCCATGCCGAGCGGCTCCTCGCCTCCTGGGCGGCCAAGAGCCTCGACGTCGAGATGTTGCGCGGCTCGACGCTCTATTCGTCCGCCGAACCCTGCGCGATGTGCTCTGGCGCGCTCTATTGGGCCGGCGTCGGCCGCGTCGTCTATGGGCAAAGCGAAAAGGGGCTGAAGGCGGCCACCGGCGCGCATGAGGAGAATCCGACGCTCGACCTGCCCTGCCGCATCGTGTTCACCGCCGGGCAACGACCCACCGAGGTCGTCGGGCCTTTGCTGGAGGACGAGGCGGCGCAGCTACAGGCCGATTACTGGGCGGCGCGCGCCGCCCAATAAGGCGGCGCGCGCAAGCGCGACGGCGGTCGCGTATCTGTTTGGCGCGTTCAGTGATGCCAGAACAGCGCGATGAGAATGATGATCGGCAGCGGCACGCCGATCAACCAAAGCAGAGCCCCGCGTCCAAAACCCATTCGACCCTCCTCAGATACGGCCTCCTTGGCCTTGCCCAATCGAACGCGGCTCTGTGAACACTGTTCCGCAGGAATTGCGCCCTCCTTGTCGAGGGCGGCGAGCATCGGAAACAAAAACGGCGGCCGAAGCCGCCGTTTGATTGCTCACCGCGTCCGCGTCAGACGACGCGTGAAACCAATCTCAATATGAATATCAGAATGACCGCTCCGATGAACGCCGCGATGATCGAACCTATCATACCCGATCCCGCCATCATTCCCGTTGCGCCGAACACCCAGCCGAACAGAACCGCGCCGATGATGCCGACGACGATGTCGCCGATGATCCCATAACCGCCGCCGCGCACGACGAGGCCGGCGAGCCAGCCGGCCACGCCGCCGATGATGAGCCAAGCGATGATTCCGTGCCCCGCCATGTCCTAGATCTCCTGTGATCGGGCGCATGCCCTGCGCCCGGTCTCGCAAAACCCGCGACGGGCGCGAAAGTTCCCTCAGACCACTTTCTGGCGCTGCTGGCCGAGCACGCCGCCGTCAAGCTCCATCACGTCGCCGCGCTTGAGGAACAAAGGCGGCTTCATGCCGAGGCCGACGCCCTCGGGCGTGCCGGTGACGATGACGTCGCCGGGCAACAGCGTCATGAACAGGCTCAAATGCGCGATGATCTCGGCGACCGAGAAGATCATGTCGCTGGTGTTGCTGTTCTGGCGCATCTCGCCATTGACCCTCAGCGACACCGGCAGATCCTGGGGATTGGCGATCTCGTCGGCGGTGACGAGATAGGGGCCGAGCGGGCCGAACGTGTCAAAGCTCTTGCCCTTCACCCATTGGCCGCCGCGATGGATCTGCCAATGCCGCTCGGAGACGTCGTTGGCCAGGCAATAGCCGGCGACATATTTCAGCGCGTCGCCCTTGGAAACCTTGCGCGCCGTCGCGCCGATGATGACGCCGAGTTCAACCTCCCAATCCATCTGCTCGGAGCCGTCGGGCAAGGCCACGTCGTCGTTTGGCCCCTGAATGCAGGTGATCGCCTTGTTGAACAGGATCGGCTCCTTGGGCGGCTGCGCGCCGGTCTCGGTCGCGTGCTTGCCGTAGTTGAGGCCGATGGCGAGGAACTGCCTGGAGCCGCCGACCGGCGCG
>JAJYDD010000414.1 GCA_021777795.1 Pseudomonadota bacterium
ACCCTTTCCTAGGATTGAATACGAGGTCATGGCGCGCTTCGATCTCGCCAGGGCCTGGTCGAGCCGGAACGCGCGCCCTCGCGCGTCTCGCTGCGGCTCAAGTTTGACGGGGAATGATCCGCCCCTTCGGGAGTTCCGCCGCTGCGGCGGATAGGGGGCCGCCTCTCGATTGAAGACCGGCGACCAACCAAAACAAGACGGCGCGCACTTCAGGGCGCCCTAGACGGTTTCATGCCAGAACTACTCAGTCCGCCTGAAATCCGGTAAATCGAAAACCAGCTTCGGATCGAGAGCGGCGCGACAATCGGTGCTTCGGACACCTCGCGTCGTCAATTTCCGACGAGATTGCGGGCCGATAATTGCGGGCGCGAGGCTGCCATCTTGCCGTAAGAGTTTGTAACATCCGCCCCGCCGTCAGCTATCCTTGCGTCCCTCCATCGTCGAAATCGTCGCGCCAGTAGAGAATTTCATAAGGCGACCGCGCGCTCTCAGTCAACTTCAGTACAATCTCCGCCGAAATACGGCGATCGTTCACTCTCGCGACGATTTGTGCGCGCACAATGTCGCTAGCGCTGGCGTCCAGCCAGCCCTTTAGCGACCCCGCCATCGCCGAAAGCGAGGCGGCGTCCGGCGCGGGACGGTTTTGGGCGGCAAGAAGCGCGTTGACTTCGGCGGCGGTCGCCCCCGGAAGCGCGCTCAGCACGAGGGGATCGGCGGCGAGCGGATCGATATGGTCTCCCGCGCCAAAAATAGTCAGGTGTGGCAGGGCGCGTTTGAGCAACTCCGGCGTCATGCCGGGCAACAGCCCCAATTCAAGGACATTGTCGAACGGAGCGCCGAGAGGCTGATAGGAAAGCCCCGCTTTCGCATACAACGCCGCCTCGCGCTGGCGATCCTGGTTCTTGAGCTTGCTGCGCCAGGCAACGATGCGGTCGGCCAGATAACCCGCGGCGGCATGGCCCGCGCCAAGCGCCTCAAACAAGCCCGCGATCACCTGGCGCGACGCGCTGTCGATGTCGATTCGGCCGTTCTCGGAACGAAAGACGACATCGACGCGGCTGTCGCCAACCAAGGTCGAAAAGGCGCCCGCGTGCGGGCGCGCGGCGCGCGGCCAGGACAGTTCCTCATACGCGCAAAGTTCGACGCCGGCGCGAATGGCGGCCTCCGCCCGCAGGCGCTCTTGCGGCATCGCCACACTCGCGGCCGTCTGCGTCGCATAAACCGAATACGCGCCGGCAAGCGCGGCGAGCGCGGCGAGCATCCACAGCACCGCAATCAAGATGAAGCCGTTTTCCCTGCGCTCACTCATTTCACCGCCGCCGGTGCGCCGCTCCCGTCGCCTTTCGCCTTGTCGTCGACCTCTGGCGCCGCGCTCACTTTCAACGTGAACGCCGTGGAGGCGACAAGGCCCCGGCCCGCTCCGAGCACGCTCAACCGAACGGCGCGCGGCAGGCTTTGCGGGTCGCTCCAAACATCGAGCCATCTTCCATCCAGGCCGGCATAGGCGAAAGCGATGTGGAACGGCGCAGCCAGGAGGCTCGTCGCTCCGCCAAAGGCTCCAACTCCCCCCGGAACGAACTGTGTGCGCGCGCGCTGCGTATCGCCGTCGGCGGTCGCGCCGACGCGCACGACGTCCAACTGCGGCGCGGCGCCCGGCTCAATTCTCCGGCGCACGAACACGACGGAATCGCTCGCGCCGCGAAACAGTAACGGGCCCTTGCCGCCGTCCGGCCGCACATATTCGGCGCCGCCAACATCCTCCGCGATACGATCAAGCGCCAGGCCGATGCGATCGGCGTTCTGCACCGCCACGAACCCATGTCGCCAAGCCGGCATCCATTGTCCGGCGATCGTCCCCAGGCCGGCCATGATGGCCGCCGTCAACGCGACAGCGGCGAGCGCCTCGATCAAGGAGAATCCCTCCTCTGCGGGCGGGACCGGCTTCATCGGAGTGTGGCCGCCGGCCTCAGCAGGACGGTGTCAACGACAATCCGGCCGCCAGTCGGACTTTCTACGATTAGGCGCATCGCCTGCGGGGTCCAAGCGACATGCCCGGCGGCGCCGGGGACATTGAACAGATAAGGCGACGCCCGCAGGCGGAAAGACTCTCCGTCCATCTCTCCGCTCAATGCCCCGTCGCCGAGCGTGCGCCGGTCCGGCAGCGCCGCAAAGGCTTTGCGCGCTGTCGCGACGAGCAGGAAGCGCGTCTCAGCCCGCCGGGCGGCGGCGACCGTGGAAAAGCCGAGCTCTCCGATCGCCGCCAAACCCGCCGTCAGCACCGCCAGAGCGACCAGCGCCTCGATGAGCGTGAAGCCCGCGTCGCGCCGCTGAGTGTGTTCCCGCATTCCGCCTATATGCCCCAAAAACAACACCCGCCGTCCGGACGCGCCGGGCGGCGGGAGTCTGCGCTTCTTTTTGTGTCGCGGCTAAGACAGCGCCCGCGTCGCGGCGGGCGCTGCGGCGATGCTCAACTCAGAACTGGAACATGTCCATCATGTCGCCGATCGCCGGCGAATTCGTAGGCACATAGGGGTTGGCGCCGACGACCGGGTTCGGCAGACCGTCGCGGCTGCGGTCGGTCAGCGGGCGCAGGCGCCAGTTGGCCTCGATGAACTTCATCGTCGAAACGTGGTCGGTGTAGGTGTGGTTGACGTGGCCGCCCATCGAATATTTGGAGACGACGATCATCGGGATGCGGGTGCCGTCGCCGAAGAAATCGACCGGCTGCACATAGCCCGAGTCATAGTAGCCGCCGCCCTCGTCCACCGTGACGAAGATCGCGGTGTCGTTCCAAAGCGTCGGGTTGGCTTGCACGCCGGCTACGATCTTCTGGACGAAGCCCTCGAATAGATCGAGCTTCGAGGAAGACGGATGACCGTCGAGCAGACCGTCCGGCTTGACATAAGAGACCGCCGGCAGGTTGCCCGTCTTCAGCGCCGCGTAGAAGTCCGTGGTGTCGTGGATATGCTGCTTGCGGGCGTCGGGATTGGTCATGATCGCGGTCGAGTACTGGGCCCAGTTGCAGATGGTGCAATAGGCCAGCCCCGCGCCCTGCTGGTACTTGTCCTTCAGATAGCTGTTCCACAAGCCGCCGAAATAGGCCCAGGAGACGCTGTTATCGCTGAGCGAGTCGCCGATGCTGCGCACGCTGGTCGGCGGGATCGTGAACACGTAGTTCTTGGCGTTCTTGTCAGCATAGGCGTTCGTACCATCGCCGAAATAGCCGGGGTTGTAGTTGTTCACGAGATAGTAGCGGCCACCTTCGCACTTCGGATTGATGCGCGGCGACAGGGTTTGCAGGTAATCGCGCACAGCGGCGACGCCGGGCTGCGACGGATCGGCGCATTTGACATAGGAGCCGCCGCCGTAATTGGCGTTCGGCGACATCGCCGCCGGCGAGCCAGAGCCGCCGCCGTAACCGTCCTGGGTATAGAAGTTGTTCGTGCCCGGCTGCGGGTTCGGGTTCTCGATCTCGGACAACGCGGAATTGTAGCCCGAGACCGGCGTGCCAGGGGCCTGCGGATTGACGGGATTGTTAGGCGGCGTCTTCGGAGTGCCGTGCCCGTCGCTGAAGAAGAGCGCGTCTGCATAACCCAGCGCGATATGGTTGGCGCCGGTGCCGCCGAGGATGGCCTGATGGTAGTTGTCGCTCATCGTGAAGTTCTGGGCGAGATAGTTCAGAACGGGCGCGTCGCCTCGGGCGACGTTGTAGAACCCCATCGATGACGAGCCTTCGCCGCTAGAAAGATTGGTGAACCCGACCGGTTGCGCCTTGCCGTTGTAGTTCGAACCCACGCTATCCTCGACCCACGGGAACAAATCCGCGAGGCACCCCGACGGATTGGCCGCCGTCGCATAGCTCTTCTTGCAATCGAGCTGCTGCCACATCTGAAACAGGCGATGCACGGGGCTCGCATCGTAGGCGTCGTAGGGATTGGTGCTCGAAGTGATCTGGAACGGCCCCGGGGGCAAGTGGCTGGCGTCCTTGCCGTCGTAGGAAATCCGCGGATCCGGCTGGCCCTTCGGCAAACCATAGACGCCGCCGGTGAGCAGGTATTTGAGGTAGCCAGCGCCCAAACCGTTCTCGATCTTGGCGACGGCGGCTTCATTGGCGGCGCTGTCGCAGGACG